>CAMWQF010000192.1 GCA_947176285.1 uncultured Porphyromonadaceae bacterium | reverse complement strand
AGAATAGTCGGCAATTCGTAATCGTCCATGCTGTCCATGGGCCAGAACGCTTTTGCCGGCTCATTAGTGTAGGTCTGTGCTTTCATTGACAGACCACAAATCAAAGCGACTATCGCAATCAATGCGATGATCGCTTTAGGAATAAATCGATTGATGTTCATCATTAGGTTAATTATAATGTTAATTAGGTATTCAAAATTGAATGTTAGGTCAGTACGATATATTTTGTGCAAAATTACTAAAAATATTCTGATAATTCCTCGTTCTTTTATATGTTATATAGCACATGGCGTATGCTTTAGAGGCATAATCCTATATTCAAAATTCAAAATTAAAGAATAATTCATTAACTTTGCATTATGATTTCACCTATCCAAGCACTTCAGGAGCAACGTCGACTGCTTCAAATAGAATACGAGGAGGAAAAGAAAGCTTTCTCAGATGTCACCGCTCGTATCGGCATAACACGTCTTGCCGATCGAGGTAATGCGTGGCTTGACATTGCTGTGGTAAGATCTTTCTATAACTCGTTAAATCAGAGGGTCATTGAGATAACTCGGTCCGATTCCGATTCAGAAAATGATCATAATTTCGAATATGGGCGTCCCGTTGCATTCTTTACCATAAGTGATGAGAAATCGGATATGCCATCATTCCCTTTCACCGGTACTGTTAGTTATGTTGACGGAGACCGGATGGTAGTCGCAATACCAGAAAGTGCTGATTTATCACGTCTTTCTACATCGAAATCAGCAGGAGTGATGCTCTCTTTCGATGAAACATCCTATCGAACTATGTTCGAGGCGCTCGAACGCACTATTAATGCTAAAGGACGTCTCGCTGAACTCCGTGATCTTTTCTATTCCAAACGTCATGCTTCAGAACTTACTTTTTCTCCACTCGGTTTCCCTTATCTCAACAGGACTCAGGAAATTGCAGTAAACAAAGTGCTGCAAGCTAAAGATGTAGCAATTGTGCATGGTCCTCCCGGAACGGGAAAGACTACCACCCTGGTAGAGGCTATAGCTGAGACCCTACGCCGAGAATCGCAGGTGCTTGTCTGTGCTCAGAGCAACATGGCGGTAGACTGGATCTGTGAGAAACTCGTAGAGAGGGGAGTACATGTTCTTCGGCTAGGTAATCCCTCGCGTGTCAACGACAAGATGCTTTCGTTCACATACGAGAGAAGATTTGAGTCACATCCCGATTATCCTGACCTATGGGGCATCCGCAAAACTATCCGTGAACTTAGATCAAACAAAAGAAAAGGCTCTGATCAATGGCATCAGAAGATGGACCGACTGCGCAGCCGCGCCACAGAACTTGAAATAAGAATCAATCAGGACCTCTTTAACTCTGCGCATGTCATTGCTTCCACACTTGTCGGAAGTTCAAGCCGTTTGCTCGATGGCATGAAATTCTCAACCCTTTTCATCGACGAGGCGGCTCAGGCACTCGAAGCGGCAAGTTGGATTCCAATACGCCGTGCAGGCAGGGTAGTGTTTGCCGGCGATCACTGCCAACTTCCGCCTACTGTCAAATCTTATGAGGCTATGAAAGCAGGTCTCGGAAAATCACTCATGGAGCGTATTGTAGAAAACCATCCGGAAGCAGTCACTCTCCTTACCATGCAATATCGGATGAACCACGAGATAATGAAATTTCCCAATAGGTGGTTCTATGGCAATGCCATGGAAGCCGCTCCGGAAGTCAGACATCGTGGCATACTTGATTATGACACTCCAATAGAATGGATAGACACTGTAGAGGTTGATATTGCTAAAGATGTTGACTCAAACTCTCAAGAAGTTGAGAATTCTTTTCGTGAAACCTTGGCTGGTGAAAGCCGCGGACGCATAAATCGCGATGAAGCAGAATTTACGGTGAGAACACTCCGCGCATATATAGAGAAAATTGGCAAACAGCGTTTCCTTGACGAGCGCATTGATGTCGGTCTGATTTCCCCCTATAGAGCCCAGGTGCAGTATCTGCGTGCGCTTATAAAACGCACACCTTTCTTTCGTCAGTTCCGTCACCTCATTTCTGTTAATACTGTCGACGGATTTCAAGGTCAAGAGCGTGATGTCATCGTCATCTCTCTTGTTCGCAGCAATGATGAAGGAAACATCGGTTTTCTCCGTGACCTCCGACGTATGAATGTAGCCATGACTCGCGCCAGAATGAAACTCATCATAATTGGAGATGTAGGAACTCTTACTCGTCACACATTCTACCGATATCTTTATGAATCCTTGAATCACTCTACATCAACTTTAGACGAAATAACTTGACATTCTCCTAAAAATGTATTAATTTTGCAGTTTGAAACAGCCCCAAGGTTCTTTTGGGCAAGAATCATCAGTATGCAAGACATCCGCAATATAGCTATTATCGCTCATGTCGACCACGGTAAGACTACCCTTGTCGACAAAATGCTTCTCGCTGGAAATCTCTTCCGCGAAAATCAGAATACCGGGGAACTTATCCTCGACAATAATGACCTCGAACGCGAAAGAGGAATCACAATTCTGTCAAAAAACGTAAGCATCAATTATAAGGGTACGAAGATCAATATCATTGATACTCCGGGTCACGCCGATTTCGGTGGGGAAGTAGAGCGTGTGCTGAATATGGCTGACGGTTGTCTGCTTCTCGTCGATGCTTTCGAGGGTCCGATGCCGCAAACTCGCTTTGTGCTTCAAAAAGCTATCCAAATGGGATTGAAACCTGTAGTGGTTGTAAATAAGGTTGATAAACCAAATTGTCGTCCGGATGAGGTCAATGAAATGGTATTCGACCTTATGTTTAATCTCAATGCTACAGAAGACCAACTTGACTTTCCTACTATTTATGGCAGTGCCAAGGAGAATTGGATGAGCAAAGACTGGAAAGTGAGAACTAACGACATCACTGCGGTGCTTGATGCAATTATAGAAAATATTCCAGCTCCAACTCAAATTGAAGGAGACCCGCAGATGCTTATCACAAGCCTTGACTATTCAAGCTATGTGGGAAGAATTGCTGTAGGCCGTGTCCATCGTGGCACTCTCCGTGAAGGCATGGATATCGCACTTTGCAAAAAAGACGGAAGCGTTAAAAAACAGCGCATTAAAGAGCTCCATACATTTGAAGGTATGGGGCGTAAGAAAGTGGCAGAAGTAAGTTCCGGTGACATTTGCGCTATTGTGGGTCTCGAAGATTTTGAAATTGGTGACACTGTTTCGGCTGTAGAGAATCCGGAGCCACTTCCCAGAATTGCTATTGATGAGCCGACAATGTCAATGACTTTCACTATCAATAACTCCCCATTCTTCGGTAAAGATGGCAAATATGTGACTTCTCGCCATATTCATGACAGATTGATGAAGGAACTTGATCGCAATCTTGCTTTGCGTGTCAGCAAGGGTGACACTGAAGACAAGTGGATTGTCTACGGGCGCGGTGTGCTTCACTTGTCTATTCTTATTGAGACAATGCGTCGTGAAGGCTACGAACTCCAAGTAGGTCAGCCGCAGGTGATCATCAAGGAAATTGATGGAGTGAAATGTGAGCCTATCGAGGCACTTACTGTCAATGTCCCTGAAGAATACAGTTCTAAGGTCATTGATATGGTGACTCGTCGTAAGGGCGACATTATCAGCATGGATACTCAAAATGACCGTATAAATATAGAATTTCATATTCCTTCTCGCGGCATCATTGGGTTGAGAAATAACGTGCTTACTGCTACGGCAGGTGAGGCCATTATGGCTCATCGTTTCCTGGAGTATCAGCCATGGAAAGGGGATATTGAACGACGTACCAACGGCTCTCTTATTGCTATGGAAGCAGGCACTGCTTATGCTTATGCGATCGACAAACTTCAGGATCGAGGACGATTCTTTATTTTCCCTCAAGATGAAGTGTACGCCGGGCAGGTGGTAGGGGAGAACGCAAAAGACCGCGATATAGTTGTAAATGTAACTAAGTCTAAGAAACTAACTAATATGCGTGCTTCGGGTGCGGATGACAAGGCTAAAATAGTTCCGCCGGTTGTTTTCTCTCTTGAAGAAGCTCTTGAATATATTAAAGAAGATGAATATGTTGAGGTTACTCCAAATCATCTACGTCTTCGCAAGATAATACTTGATGAAAACGAGCGCAAACGTGCTAACCGAAGTGAGGCTTAAGTCTTGATAATATAGTTAGGATTTAAGCAACGAATATGAAGCATCCTTTGACTTCAAAAGAACGAAGAGGGCTTGTTGCCGTGGCGGCAGCGGCTCTCTTATGCATATGTTCAGGTTTCATATTCCGCAATTGTAGTCAAAGTAGACTTCCTCATTCATCTGATAATGGCACGCAAATTTCAGAGATTCTTTCCGACACAATAGTTAATGATTCTTTAGCCATTAATGATGATTCTTCTCCGAACAAGTATTCAACACATAATGAAGGCATTAAATCCGTTAAGAATCACAAAACTTCAAAATCCGCTAAAGATTCTTTAATCACAAAATCTCGTAAAAAAAGAAATAAGGTCTTAAAATCTTATCCCACTAGGGATCCTCTTTCCGAGCCATGTGATTAAATAAAAAAACAGTCCCCGGTTTATCCGAAGACTGTTTTTATTTATAGTCGGTGAGATTACTTATATTGCTTATCAACTGTCGGAGAAGTCGATCTAAAGGCTTTCATTACCATTCCCACTGTACTTCCGATATACGTAGGATCTGCACTGTAATACTTCATGCCATCAGTGTCGTAGAAATATCCTGATATATCTTCATTCACAGCAACAGTTGCGCTTTCATGCCCGGGGTACTGCACTAACTGACAAGGCAGATTCAGCGCATTCCAAAGCAGATAGGAGAAGAAGATTGCACGGTCTTCACAGTCGTTTTTGTCATAGATGAAATTCTCTTCGAGGAAGTAAGGCTTCTCAAAGCCATGGAAGTCCTGGTCGGTTGAATAGTTGAATCCCTTGTGGCAAAGTGCCATAAGATTATTGACAGCCTCTTTGTCGCTCATGCCTGCAAGTTGTGACTTGAGTTGGTTGACGAGGTCTTCACGTAGTTTTTGATCTACCCATGATGACGCAAAGTCTCCTGTTGGCATCTGGGGATAGTGATGCAGTATCTTCTGGA
The DNA here is from genome assembly GCA_947176285.1 of uncultured Porphyromonadaceae bacterium. GTDB lineage: Bacteria > Bacteroidota > Bacteroidia > Bacteroidales > Muribaculaceae > Lepagella. The sequence goes on along the minus strand of CAMWQF010000192.1, from coordinate 682 downwards.
TATTTTCATTCACTTCTCCCTTAAGAGTCAGTTTCCCATTTGTCAAATTGAATTCCTTGGCTTTCATTGGCAGGCTAAGTCCTGTAAGTCTGAGATCTGAAGTCTTGCCAAGCGCATTTGACGGAAGATTGCAAGTCATGAGTTTAATTGACTGTCCTCTTGGGGGTTCGTAGCCTTCCGGATACAGAATTGTGTATTTGCGTCCGTCAATTGTCTGAGATAGAGTTGCATACACAACCTTCTGATCAAATGGCATCATGACTGTCATGATGTTGTCAAGTTTAAGAAGGCGGGCATCGTATCCCATATTTGACAATAGGAAATGTATTGCCGACATACGTGCGTTGGCATCTGAATCTTTAAACTTTTGATTTACGTATGCCTCAGCCAGGCGGAAAGTTAAGTAGCCATTCAGACCTAATTGTTGAGCAAGTCCGAAGAGCTGACGTGCAGTTTCTACTCCACCTTCCTGCTTAGCCATCTTCTCCCAATGAGAACCGGTCTGTTCAGGACCGCTAACGGTTTTATCGATGCTGAAATCTATTTGTGGGATAAATGCTTCCATGCCGTAGAAATCAAACATGAAGTTGTTTTGATTTTCTGGCACCTGGAATGTCTCTACTGTGGCATATCCGCTTCCTTCCACTGCACGCTGAAGATCTTCAGGACTCATCTTTCTCTC
>CAMWQF010000191.1 GCA_947176285.1 uncultured Porphyromonadaceae bacterium | reverse complement strand
AGAGAATGAAAACCACCCATCGAAAGCCCTGCAATAGCACGATGCTGTTTGTCAGCTACGGTACGGTAGTTCGAGTCCACATATTTTACCACATCGGGGAAATGCTGCTCAAAAGAGCCCTCCATTGTCTTCGGAAGTTGAGTTGTCGGCTGGATAAAACCAAGACTTGTTTCTCCCGGAGCAGCCTCCATATCAACGTTTCCGTTTGTCATCACCACAATCATGGGTTCTATCTCACCTCTTGATATCATATTGTCGAGAATCTGTGTGGCGCGCCCGAGCTCAGACCATGCGTTCTCATCGCCTCCCATACCATGAAGAAGATAGAACACCGGATAACGCTTGTCCCCTTTCTCATACCCCGGCGGAGTATAGATGGTCATGCGACGGTCAGTTCCAAGCGTAGGGCTGTCATACCACACTTTCGACACCGTTCCGTGTGGCACATCGTTCACCTTAAAGTAATCCGCATAGCCCCCTCCTATCAGGAATATATTTGTGATTGTAGCCGTATCGCGAATCTGAAACACGTTGGAAGGGTCAGGCATCTTCTGCCCGTCGACGATAAACGAATAGGAATAGAGTTCAGGCGATAGCACTTCTGTAGTGAATTCCCATACTCCTTCGGAATTCTTCACGAGATTTGCCACTCCGGGAGCATCAAACTTGCCGTAGGGTGAATCCATCTGCATTGTGGGCAAGAAATCGCCGGTCACCTGAACCTTCTTGGCGTCTGGAGCCTGGAAGCGGAATGTCACGGTATTATCCTGATGTACTTCAGGAGATACAATCTGGGAGAATCCCCATAACGCCTGCTGCGCCTTGCAACAAAAAGCCGCAAGTACCACAACTGTCAATAACAATAATTTTTTCATGATATAAGGATTTGTTCTACTTTCATACCTCTATAACAATTCTATTAGAATAAGTAGCTGACAATAATTAATGATTTGGTAGATGCAAGATTTAGAAATTCATGGTGTTTTTATAGTGAATTCAAAAATTTTTATAAACACTAATGTATGAAAAAATCCAGTTTTACTTTTATTTTGCTACTGACCGGCATTATTCCTTGCCTTGCAAATGGATCAGATGCTCTGGTGCCGGAATCATGCAATGTTGGCAACCGACCTTTTACCTCACCACTTTCATCTGTCTACTTCAATTTCAGCGGTGGGATATGTCTTTTGGAAGGAGCATCAGCAACTGTAGAATGTGACGGTGTGACAGTCGCCACAGCCTCAGATATAGAAGTTTCCAACCACAGAGGAGAAGAACGAACACAAGGCACTCTCTTATTGACATTTGATGGGCAACTTTTGCCAAAGGGAGAATCATATACTGTCTGTGTTGCTTCTGGTTCAATAGCACGGGAGGATAATATGGAAATACAGAATTCAAGGATTGAGCAAAAATTTGACATTCCTGAAAATCTTGGGAAAGTACGTTTTGACATAGAAGATGATTCCGTAATCGCGTCAGTATCTGACTCGGGTTACCACGGATTCCCTGCATTCTATTGGGGCATTGAAACCGAACCCATTGGGAAACCTTATTTCATATTGTATCGTGAAGGGGTGCCTGTGAGAGAAATACCTGCTCATATCACATGGGACTGGGATTTAGGCCAGGCATACGCAGAAGTCCGTGAAACGATGAATTTCGAGCAAAACGTACATTTTACCCTCACACTTCCTGCCGGAAGTGCTCATGCTATGCATCGAGAGGATATTGTCAACGAAGAAGCATCGTTCAGTTTCATTGGGGGTTATACCGATCCTCTTCCTTCCCTCAATTATTCACAGTGCTACCTGTTTACCGATCATTCCAACGTGCTTAATGAAGTGACCTTCATCTATCATACACCAATTCAGTTGTCGGAAAATGCAATGATCCAACTATGGTATGCAGATAGATCAGAATTGATAATGGAGGTGCCTGCATACATAAACACTAATATCAACTGCTTTGCTGTATCTGCAGATTTCGAAGGTTACGAACTGTCGTCTGAAAAAGGATATACACTTGTTATTCCGGAGGAAACCATAATTGCTGACTATGGAGATCCGATTGTAAACCATCGTTGCTATATTCCGGTTTCAGATGCCAGCGGAATAAATTCTGTATTTGTAAATGACAGTTCATTTTCCACTTATGATTTGAAAGGTTATAAAGTCACTGCCCCGGTTCCAGGCAAAATATATGTAAGAAATGGAAAGACATTCATCTGTAGATGATGAATTGTGGTTCTATTGATTATAAAATATAAGGTAAAGCCCCGGACTTCACACAGAAGCCTGGGGGCTTTTCAGTATCCAAAGCGGAATCCCACATTAATATTGAAAGTTAGTGGCCTTTCTGAATATATGGAGCGGAGTCTTGATCCGTTTTTAATATACATTCCAACTCCAGGCTCTATAAAGACTGCACATTTATGAGTCAAATTACACTGAATACCTGCTGCTGCATTGAAGGAGAACTGAAAAGGTCTTTCGTCGCTCCCTTCATAAGTATATCCGGAATTTGATTGATATTCCTCCTTAATCTCTCCCCATATGCATTTTTCTGCCATAAAACCGACTGAAGTATAGAATGCAAATTTTCGATATCTCCATGGAGTGTACCTCACATTTACCGGAACTCCTATAAAATGAAGATTCTGCGATGCCTTTAACAGCGGAAAATCTGAATAACCATACATTATATCAGATCTCAGATATGAATAGCATAGACCCGTACCAATATTAAGATGATGACCTACATGCCATGAGAAGTCAATAGAAAATCGAACCGGAATCTTATGGTCGAATATTTCTACGAATGATGGGATAGGCTTATCATCTAGAGGAGCATCCGTCAGCACTCCCCCTCCCATTCTTGTAAAAGGCATTTGGGTGGAAGACGTTATCGCATTCCCGCCTATATCTTTATCTTCTGAGTTCAGCAAACCTCCCAATCCATTTGCAGAGGCTGAAACCCCTACCGACAAAGATGATTTGCTCACACTCTTTTCCTTTGAAAATGTATTCACATCTGAAAAGGTATCTACATCATTGGCATCAGAAGATGATGAAGAGCCTCTATTAGGTTTTGCATCAAGATTATCCTCTACTTCTGGAGATTTCTCAAATTTGCCCTGAGAATCCTCAATTACAAGTTGACTTGAGGAATTGGGATCATTCATAGCACTTACCGACACTCCGGGAGAGCCTATATGTTTTGAAATCGTTGTCGCGGAGAATAGTGCTTTCTCTGCCGGCCGTCTGAATGCTTCTTTTTTGCGGTGTTTGTCTAAGTCAGATACATCCACTAACAAAGGAATAGAATCATCTACCTTATCAAATAGTATCGGGACAAAAAGTCCTACCAGGAGGGCAATCGAAGCCGCCACACTCCACCAAATAAACCTCTTTCTCCTCATCCGGCTACGGACATCATTTCTGACTGCATCCAATAGGCCATCGGGCGGAACCACATCGTAGTCTGCCATCTTGTCTCTTATGTTGTCAATCCATTTATCATCCATACCGGAATTATTTATTATTAATATATTCTTTGATTTTCATTGCAAGAATTGCTTTAGCCCTAAGATACTGTGATGCAGAACTGTTTTCCTTTATACCCAGTATTTTAGCAATCTCCTTATGTTTCTTACCTTCTATAGCGTAAAGATTGAATACCGTTCTATATCCATCAGGAAGCGCCCTTATCAATGCAGCAAGTTCATCAGAAGATAGGCATTCCGTATCTGGAGGTTCTTCCTCTAAATCTGGTATTTCAAACTGAGTAGAGGTAAAACGCAGGCGGTTATTGTCTCGCAGATAATTGAGCGCGCAATTCACCGTCACCCTTCCTATCCATGACGTCAGGCTTCCTGCTCCTGAATATCTGAACGAACCGACCGAAATAAAGATTTTTACAAAACTATCCTGCGCCACATCCTTGATATCATCGTCTGACGATAAATAACGTGAGCATATGCCGACTACATAGCCGGCATACACGCTATAGATTTCCTTTGTAGCCAATTCCTTATTTTTCTTGATAAGAAAGGCTATATCACGTTCTTTATCGCTATTGACTGCCATCAGTGTCTCATGAGAAGGTTTTTACTGAGCCAATAAAGAGGATCGCACCGGTAGTGTTCTCCTGAATATAGAATATAAATGGACGGTCGAAGATGATTTCACGTATCGAAGTTTCTTCAAACCCGGGACCGACGGCGTTATCCATTCCTCCGAGACTCACAGCGGCTCCCTCAGTACCGTTTTCATCGACCTTGATCTTTGTGGCGTGGATGAAATAATTCAGACAAAATTTTTCTTGAGCCGCTATCAGACCGAATGGATATTGGCCGCTGCAAACCTTCTCCGCTCCAAGATGCTTAAGTATATCAATGGTAGCGGTATCTTTTGACTCAATCTCGAACTTCGGAAGCCACATCATCACGTTTTCTTCTTTCATGCCGATGTTGATGCTCCGGATGTTGTCGGGAGTCAACGCTTCATCAAGCGGGATATGATTGATCCTTGACGATGGAAGTATACACGTCATTGATAATTGCCTTTGATTTCCATAATTGAGTCTGACAGCCTCCGTACCGTCTTCCGTCTCTACATATTCCGTCATACCGAATCTGTACATAAAGTCGGCCTCCTTTTCTTTCCCGTCGATATCAAGAAACGGCCTTTTCGATGTGGCAAATTCGTCAAACCCTTGACTCCAGCCTGCCTTGAAATAGAGGGTATTGAGGAAAGCCATACTTATGTCGAGAGGTGATGTCAGAAGATTCTTTATAAGACCATTGGTGTTTTTGTCAACAAATTCGTTTATCGCTTTCTGTCCTACTGCTCCGCCAGGATTGATTCCAATGCCATATGCATAATAGCGGTCCATTATGGCCTGCATAAACGATTTCCGAATTCGGAATGTAAGAGGATCGCACCACATCGTGTTGGTCACATCGCATGAAATGCCCTCTTCAATATTTGGGAGATTCGACATTAGTGTTTGATAGTAAGCATTCAGGGCATTGAGCCCGTCTTCGCTCTGATCGAATCCCAGCACCTTCAGTATTTCATCGCGTCCCTCGCCATCATCGCCGTTGGCAATCATTCCGAGCACAGCACCCACACTGAAAGGCGAGACACATACGTTTTCACGGCTCTTCTCTGAATTGGCGAGATAGAACCTCATTGAAAAATCATTGAAATTATCCACGGTCTCTGTCGATATTGTGCTGAGCGGAGCCGATGCCACTGTCGGCGGAGCTACATCTGGCATCTCTGCGGGTAATTCTGCTACTTCAACTTCCGGTGGCGTTGTCGGTGGCGTTACCGGGGGCACCGTATAATCTACAGTTTCTCCCGTACAGGATCCTATCATAATAGCAGCTAAGCCTCCAGTGAAAGTTGAGAATAATCTGTTCATATAGATGTTGATTAATGGTTAATCTTATACTGTTTGACATAATAACACGAGAATGCTTTGATTCTTGCATCTACTTGTTTCAATTATTGAAAAAATTTGATTAATTTTGCAGAAAAGTTCAAACGTATGGAGACTACCGAAAAAGAATGTATTCTTAAGCGAACATATTATCTCTCTGCTGCCGAATGCAATGCCCAGCAGGAGATGTCAATCCCACAGTTGGTTCAAAAACTTATTGACGTTGCAACCGAACACGCCAATATCCTCGGCATAGGAAACCCTGACATGCCGAATCCCGACATGGGATGGGTACTCTCCCGACTTACGATAGAGATGAACCGCTATCCTCGCGAAAACACCGACTATACTATCACTACATGGGTGGAGGATTGGAACCGACATTTCTCACGCCGTGCATTCTCGATCTCCGATGCTG
>CAMWQF010000190.1 GCA_947176285.1 uncultured Porphyromonadaceae bacterium | reverse complement strand
CCAATTAGACCAATTAGACCAATTAGACTAATTGAATGAAAAAATAATAAGATAAAAAATGGAAGATAAAAAAGAAATAATCGATGACGGTAAGTTTGTTGCCTTCTCATATACATTAAAGGATGCTGACAACGGAGAAATCCTATTTGAGGCAAAGCCGTCGGCACCAGACGTGATGGTGTATGGCGTAAGCCAGGAAGTGATTCCGGGGCTTGTAGCCACAATAAAGGGTCTTGGCAAGGGCGACCGATTCTCTGTGACACTTCCTCCGGAAGTTGCATTCGGACAGAGGAATGAAGAATATGTGCAGCAAGTGCCTGTAGAAGCATTCATGCGCGATGGCAAGATGGCTGTGGAAGTCAAAGAAGGAGCAGTGCTCGACATGATGACCAATACCGGCGACATCATCAGCGGACGCGTGGTGAAGATCACTCCGGAAATCATTGAGATGGACTTCAATCATCCGTTTGCAGGCAAGACAGTAGACTTCGAAGGACAAATAGAAGAAGTGCGCGATGCCACAGAAGAAGAGCTCCATCCGAAGCATGCTTGCGGTTGCGGATGCTCTCACCATGGCGATTGCGAAGATGGATGCTGCGGGTCGAAAGATGATAAGGAAAAATCAGGCTGTGGCTGTGGCGACGGCTGCGGTTGTCATTAACATGCAAGATGCCAACTAAATCAGATTTACCCGAAGAAATCCAGCGTGTCAAGCAACGCTTGTCGATAATTGGCGATTCTCCTGCTCTAATTGAGGCTATCAAAAGGGCAGTGATGGTTGCCCCTATCGACTTGTCGGTGCTCATCAGCGGTCCGTCAGGTTCAGGCAAAGAGTTCTTTCCAAAAATCATACACCAGTTTGGGACACGCAAACACAAGAAATATATAGCCGTTAACTGCGGTGCAATCCCGGAAGGAACTATCGACAGTGAACTTTTTGGTCATGAAAAGGGATCTTTCACAGGAGCCGTATCAGCCCGAAAAGGGTATTTTGAGGAGGCTGATGGCGGCACTATATTCCTGGATGAAGTGGCAGAACTGCCGTTGACGACGCAAGCTCGCTTGCTGCGAGTGCTTGAGACTGGAGAATTCCTAAAAGTCGGAAGCAGCGTGGTGCAGACCACCGACATCAGGATAGTTGCGGCGACCAATGTCGACTTGCTGAAAGCAGTAGCGGAAGGGAGATTTCGCGAGGATCTGTACTACCGGTTGTCCACGGTCGTGATATCAGTGCCTCCACTTAATGAGAGGGGATCGGATATAGTGCTTCTTGCCAGGAAATTTGCATCGGATTTTGCTGAAAAGTATATGACTAAGCCAATTTCTTTCAGCGAGGATGCAAAGCGCGCCATGATGCTCTATAATTGGCCTGGCAATGTAAGGCAACTTAAGAATGTGATCGACCAACTTGCTCTTTTTGAATCAGGGAGCGAGATCACCCGGCATCAGATGCTGGATGCATTGCCCGTCAACCGTACTCCGCAAGCCACTCCCATATTGGCAGGCACTGCGGATAGCGGGTCAGACATGGAGAGGAAGATGATATGGCAGACTCTATTGTCGCTGCGAGAAGACATCAATCGGCTTAAGCAGAGGATGGATGAGCAATCGGGAGATAACGACTGGCAAACTTCGGGCATACCTTCCGTGAGAGCGCTGATGGCAGCGGAGCATCCGGAGGATAACTTTGACCGGAATCCACTTGACAGGTCGGAGAAAAAAGTGATAGAGGAAACCCTAGCACGGCACGACGGCAATAAGAAAATGGCAGCGGAGGAGCTGCAGATTTCATTGCGTACACTCTATCGCAAAATGCAAGACCTTGGAATTTCCTAAGCGTATTGCAGATGACACATAAAAGATACATGAGACATTTTCTTTCATCAATAGTGTGCACTATATCGGCAATAATATTGCTGGCAGGATGCACGATCAGCTATAAGTTCAATGGTTCAGCCTTGAACTATGACATATACAAGACAATACACGTGTCGGATTTCCCGATTCGCGCTGCCCTTGTGTATGCACCCTTGCAGCAAACTTTTGAGAATAAGCTTTTGAATACCATCACCAGGCAGACAAGGCTTCAGGAGGTGAATGGAAATTCCGACCTTGAGATGAGCGGAGAAATCACCGGCTATTCGCTTAGTCCGCAGGCAGTGGGCACTAATGCTTATGCTACAGAGACCCGGCTGACCATTACTGTAAAGGTGAAATATACCGACCAAATCAATCCTTCCAACAATGTGGATCAGACATTCTCTGCATATCGACAGTTTGACAGTTCGCTGATGCTTACAGATGTGCAAGACGGATTATGTGAGGAGATTTGTGATGAACTTGTAGATTTGATTTTCAATGCAACACTCGGCAACTGGTAATTATGGAAGTAAATAATAACGATATAGAAAAGTATCCTTACTATGTGATTCCGGATATTGAAGCTCTCTATACGGAGAAAGATGCGGGATTGCTGAGAATGTATCGGAGAAGGATTGCAGCCATAATTGGAGATCAGGATGCGTTGCGGGCGATAATAGGGGATGCGACAGAGGATTTCAATGATTTTTATGGCACATCCGATCTTCCCCAATTGTCTACTTCAGACACAATTGATTCATTTTTGGAGAAATTCGGAAGCAATGACGAGCCTTTGGCAGATGGGAATTATGACGGAAGTCCGGTAGTGCCTGTTCAGCCGCCGGTATTGGATTATGCGTCCATGCTCGAGAATGAGATGGAGGAGAATGGGTCGTTGGAATTCGTATCTGATGATGCCACTTTTGGGGCAATAGATGCATTTTTGAATAAAAATCCAATTCCTAGGGTAAAGCCAAAGAAAGAGCCGAAAGAGACAGAAAAACCCTCCTTGACGGAAGGATTTGCCAAAATTATGATAAAAAATGGCAATTATAGGCGTGCATTGGAAATAATTACTGAAATAAGTTTGAATAATCCAGAAAAAAGTATTTACTTTGCAGACCAAATACGATTCCTTAAGAAAGTAATTTCTTTGGAGTCGCAATAAATGTGTATTTATAAATTTGAAATATTAATCTCGGTGGATGTCCCCTTGGGGCTACTCCACGCTAAAAAACGACATAACCATGTATATTTTTCTCAGCATTCTTATCGTGATTGCAGCGTTGCTGCTAATCGGCGCTGTACTAATCCAGAAGTCAAAAGGTGGCGGCCTCGCATCTGACTATAGCCAGGGCAACCAGTATATGGGCTACCGCAAGACAACCGACTTCATCGAGAAGGCGACTTGGAGCCTCGCTATCTTCATCTGCGTAGTCAGCATCTGCGCGTCTTTCGCAATCAAGACTCCGGTGACACGTTCCGGCATGGCTCCCGCACCGGCAGCTACTACAGCACCGGCACCTGCTCCAACAACAGCACCGGCACCTGCAGCCACACCTTCTGCTCCGGCAGCAGAAACTCCTGCAGCCGCTGCTACAGAAGCTCCGGCTCAACAATAAGAAAAAAAAGATCAAAAAAAAATGGAGGCTCGGATTTAATCCTTGCCTCCTTTTTTTATCCATTCATCTCTATTCACTCTCTTCAATGTGTCCTCTTTATCCTTCTCTAACTGCCTCACCAGTTCTGCAACCGATCCAAACTTCATCTCATCGCGAAGCCTATCGACAAACTCCAGCCTCATATTGCGATTGTATAGATTCTCTTCAGCACCTATGATATGTGCCTCCACAGTCAGTTGTCCGGATGACTTCACCGTACCCTCAAAAGTAGGACGATAACCTATGTTTACCATAGCAGGGATTCCTTCTGATCCTCCGTCGATGAAAGCAATGGCTGCATAGACTCCCACTGCGGGAATCACCAAGTCGCGGGAGATTTGCAAGTTAGCCGTAGGGAAGCCTATCTCATGCCCTACATGGAAACCCGGCATGACTTTCCCCTCCAATTCAGGGAGATGCCCGAGCAAATTGCGGGCAGCAACTATATCTCCTCTTTTTACAGCCTTTCTGACCGCACTGCTGCTTACCCCTTCCACTTCCGGAGCAGACACCACTTCAATTCCAACGGCAGCCCCGATATCCTTGTAGTCAGCAATGCTCAGGTCGATGCCATCACTGCCGAAAGTATTGTCATATCCAGCCACGAGCAGTTCCACATCATATTTGCGATGAATGTATTCAAGCCATTCATAGACGCGCATCTGGCGGAGTTGCTCTGTAAAAGGGAGAATTATTGGATCGACACCTTCCGCTTTGATCAAGGCAGATTTACGTTGCACCGACATCAGATTTCCCGGAGCTCTGTCAGGCGCAATCAGTTGCAGGGGATGACGGTCGAAAGTCATCGCAACAGGCTGGAGATTTCTCTTGGCAGCCTCAGACTTAAGAGTCTCAAGCACCAATTGATGACCTCGATGCACCCCATCAAAAGTTCCGATAGTAACAGCCTTTTTCATTTCTCAAGCCTATTCAACTTATTATTTACCTTTTGCTCTCAGGAGCGTAGTGCATACGGCAATCATATCATCATCCTGGCTTTTGCCCACTTGGAAAGCATGCGCGCCGGCTTCTTCAGCCGCCTTGCAATTCTTTTCCGAATCATCAAGCATAAGCGTTTCAGAAGGGACAAGGCCATAACGACGCATCAAGGTTTCGAAGATAGCCACGTTTGGCTTGCACATCAGTTCTTGGAATGAGACCACAATACCGTCGAAATAATCATTGACAGTCAATCCTTCCTGTCGGAAAGCCCTGTCGATCCAAGTTAGATACATCACAGGGTTTGTGTTGCTCAGCATGAATATGCGGAATCCCTCCTTTCTCATGCGGCGAAGCATTACGAGCCGCTCAAGAGGAAGGCGAACGAGAAATTTATTGAAAGCATCTGTTATTTGCACGTCAGATACTCCCGGCTTCATTCGAGAACGCAGCAAATCAAAGAAGTCGCCTGTAGGGAGTTCACCCGTTTCAAGACCGAAGAAAGGTTCTTTTTGCCCGTAAAGACCGAGCATATCGTCAGCCCCATCCAATCCGAGTTCTTCCAGTGCCCTGACAGCGCGATCCCTGTCAAGATCTATCACAACTCCCCCCAGATCAAAAATCACATTCTTAATATCCTTAGCGCACTCCATCATAATTCATTCTATTACATTGCCCGGAGGGCAATAATTTTGTTAACCCTCGGTGTAACCGAGGGAAATGTCAGTCCTATATCATTGTCTACCCCGGAGGGGTAGCACGATCTTACCGACATTGGGCATAGACCGGGATAAAAAGAAATCAGTGCAGACCCCCCATTGGGAATGCACCGATTGTCTTTTCGACGTGTCTCATATATGAGATACGTACTCTGCTTGTCTCCGTTAATTATTCAGCAGCGGGAGCTTCAGCAACTTCAGCAGCTACAACAGTGTCAGCAACAACTGAGTCAGGAGCTACAGTGTCTTCAACAACTTCTTCAACTGCTTCAACTGCAACTGCAGTGTCTTCTGCTTCTGCGTTCTTGTTACCACAAGATACGAGTGCTACGCTGAATACAACAGCGAGAGCGAGAACGATTTTCTTCATCTTTTTAAAAATTTAAAATAATAAAACATGTTTTGCTATCAAAAACGGTGCAAAGTTAATACATATTTTTGGAACTGCCAAAAGATTTTGGGATTTTTTATCGAAATCCCTAAAAAAATATGTTTTTTAACACTTTTTCCACCCAATTCTACATAATCTTACTGTACCATTCTGCAATTTTTTCATCAATTAATCATCAATCTTTGTAACTTGCTTTAGCTTGGGCGTAGCCAATTCATCATTGAAAACCTGTCCCCAAAACGGTCAAAAAAAGCAACTAAACAATGGCACTCTCTTCCGAAGAGAGTGCCATTTGTTTTGCAAAGTTAACGAAA
>CAMWQF010000189.1 GCA_947176285.1 uncultured Porphyromonadaceae bacterium | reverse complement strand
ATACAAGGATCGTTCTGAGCCTCACCGATAGCCTGAGAAATAGCGCGGCAACGCTTGGAGTGTTCGATCCAGAAATCGCGGATGCTCTTATCAGGATTAGAAAGAGAGAGGTCGCCACTCTTAGAGTGAGAGAATGAAGTGGAGTTGAAATCAAGTTTGATATCGTTAGTCTTAGCCCAGTCGATCCAACTTTGGAAATATTCCGGAGTAACTTCATCGCGGTCAACAAATTTGCCTTTGAAGTCACCATAAATCTCGTGAAGGTTGAGACGATGTTTGCCGGGGATAAGGCTCATAGCATAGAGAACGTCGTCGCGGAGTTCTTCGATGTTACGTGCGCGGCCGGGATAGTTACCGTTTACTTGGATACCGCCAGTGAGTCCGCCTTCGCGTGGCTCAAAACCAGTCACGTCATCTGCTTGCCAGCAGTGCATGCTGAGATGGAAATCTTGCATTTGCTGAAGCACTTTGTCAGTGTCTACGCCAATTGCGGCATATCTTTCTTTGGCAACTTCATATGCCTTCTGGATGAGTTCTTCTTTCATAATGTGGTTATTTGTTATTTAGTTATTAGTTTTCTTTTTCGGACGGGTCGGACTTGTCGGACTTGTCAGACGCGTCGTATTTTATTTAAGTTAATTATTGGGTGTGTAGGTGATAGTCTCAGTAGAGTTTATGGCTACATCGCGCATGTCTTTGAGAGATGATAGCGATTTGCATGCTCGGAGTTGCATAAGCACATTTCCGAGCGCAGTGCATTCTGCAGGTCCTGCTATGACAGGAATCCCGAGAGTGTCGGCTGCCATCTGCATGAGATGCTTATTGCGTGAGCCACCTCCTATCACGTGGAGTCGTTTTATTTCTACCGGTGAAAGTTCGCGCAGCCATTCAGTGATTTCACCATAGCGATGAGCGAGACTTCTATACACAACACGTACATAATCAGCAGGAGTGACAGGCTTAGGTTGACCGGTCTTTTCGCAATACTCATCAATTGCTTTTGTCATGCTCTTTGGGTTTGCAAAGGAGGGATCGTCAGGATTCACGATGCTTGGGCAGTCGCTTTCAAGATAGAGAGCAGCCAATTCTGAAATATCAGATGGAGCATCCTTGAATTCCTCGCGGCAACGTTCAAATAGCCAAAGACCGGTAATGTTTTTCAGAACACGAATAGTACCGTCTACGCCACCCTCATTTGTAAAGTTGTATTCAAGGCTCTTTTCTGTGATGATCGGTCCTTCGTTTTCTATTCCGAGAAGCGACCAAGTGCCACAACTTAGATATGCATAATCTTTGTCAGGGGTTGGCACAGCAGCGACTGCAGAGGCGGTATCATGTCCCGCTACAGCAACAACCGGAACTTCACCGAGACCGGTCAATTCTGCAAGTCTTGGGATGAGGGTGCCGATTTCCTGACCCGGTTCGATCATCGGTCCGAATTTATCGCGAGAAAGACCGACTTTAGCAAGAAGCACATCATCAAGATCTCCCGTATTGGGATTAAGTATCTGAGAAGTAGATGCAACAGTTCGTTCAGTCACCGCTTTGCCGGTCAGCATATAGGAAAGTGCATCAGGTATAAATAGAATCTTGTCTGCATTGTCGAGCACTTCAGGATTGTTGCGGCGGATAGTGTCTAGTTGGAAAAGAGTGTTGAAATCCATAAATTGGATTCCAGTCTTGGCGTAGACCTCTTCTTTAGGCATTTCTTTGCAGAATCTATCCACTGCGCCCACTGTATGCGTGTCGCGATAGCAGTATGGTAAGCTAGCAATGCTACCGTCTTTAAGGAAATATGCCACGTCACATCCCCATGTGTCAATGCCGATGCTCTTTAAAGCGGGCTTATCCGGCATTTCAGACAATATGCCGGCGCACTTTTTCATCGATTCAACAATGTGCTGGTAAATAAGCGGAAGGTTCCAATACTGATGCTCTCCTATTGGAAGCATTGGGTAATGGTAGCGTGCGATTTCTTGCATGTCTACCTTTTCACCGTCGAAAGAGGCAAGTATTGTGCGGCCGGAAGTGGCACCGAGATCGACGGCAAGATGATAAGTCTTAGTCATTTTCAGAATCAATCAAGATGGAACACTTCTTTAATAGGAATAGTAACAGGGGAATTGTCCGGATTCACCTCCATGATGTCAGCCATGAAGTCCCACCATTTGCGTGTAATTTCATCGGCGGCTTCAGCATCTTGAGAGTTTGTGTCGCCTACAACTTCCTGATATCCGAAAAGAATATTGGTGTCTTTATCCCAGAATATAGAATAATTGCGTACTCCTGAGTCTGCTATTTGTTTTTTGAGTTCGGGCCAGAGCTGAGCATGGCGTTTTTCATACTCGGCTTCGAAACCGGGCTTTAGAAACATTTTGAATGCAAATCTTTTCATGGTGTTTCTGATGAGTTTTCGTTAGTATGATATGGTTTGTTATTAGCTGATCAGGCTGATTTTGCATGAATCAGCCTTCATCTCTTGCAAAGTTAATAAATTTTATTGAGAATATTCAAAAAAAGTGATAAAATTTATGAAGTGCGTCTTCAATTTGATTCTGTCGGATGACAGAGCCGTTGCTGAAAGTTTATTTTTACTTTTGATGTCGCAGTCGGACAATTCTCTGTTGTAAACTCTTCTATTTTAGAAGAAGTCCAAAATTTCTGTCTGTCCCTTTGTCAGTTTCAATGGAATTTCGGTATCGTTTACATTTAAAATGATGTCAGAGTCATTGTTGGAATGAATTTTTGCCGAAATAGCTTTTCCGTCGTTCCATTCAAGATCGACAGTGGCGCCGCATCTGGTTCTTAATCCAGTGAATGATCCCTCTTTCCATTGAGCCGGGAGAGCAGGGAGGAGTGAGATTGACCCGGGTGTAGACTGTATCAGCATTTCCGCCACTCCGGCAGTGCCTCCGAAGTTGCCGTCGATCTGAAAAGGGGAGTGGGCATCAAGAAGGTTGGGATATGTGCCTCCCCCTTTCCTTTTGTCAGGACCATTGTATTTGTCAGGACTTACATACTTCAGCAGCCTCCGGTACATAGCATATGCTTTGTCCGGGTCAGCGAGTCTGGCAAGAAGGTTCACCCGCCATCCGGTGCTCCACCCTGTAGTGTTGTCACCCTTGATCTCCAGAGTCTTGGCAGCAGCTGCCGCAAGCTCGGGTGTTTCTTTGAGTGAGATATGGTGTCCCGGATACAGCCCGTATAGATGGGATTGATGACGGTGTTTAGGATCCTGTTCCTTGAAATCTTCCGCCCATTCCTGTAGTTGACCGGCTTTTCCTATCTTATATGGGGCGATTTCAGCAAGAGCAGAGTCGATTTCCTTCACAAGAGCATCATCCTTATTCAAAGTCTCTGCCGCAGCTTTTGTGTCTGAAAGGCATTGGCGTATCATGGCAAGATCGGCGAATCCTCCGGCTGATGCAGCAGCCGGTTTCCCGTCAGGAGCGATGAAATTGTTCTCAGGAGATGTTGAAGGAGATGTTATAAGGTTGCCGTTCTTATCCTTTATCATCCATTCGAGACAGAATTCGGCCGCCCCTCTGAGAGTCGGGTAATACTCCCGGAGGAAGTCCATGTCGCGTGTGAAAAGATAGTGTTCCCATATGTGTGATGCTATCCATGCGCCCCCCATGTTCCAGTTTGCCCATTGCGGATCTCCGCTGTTGAGACCTACTGGATTGGTGATCGCCCATATATCTGAATTATGCCCCAGGCACCAACCGCGGTTCACTCCATAATATTCACGTGCCGTATCCTTTCCGGTAGAAGGCAATAGCTTAATAAAGGAAAGAAGAGGCATATGCAGCTCGCTCAGGTTGGTCACCTCTGCCGGCCAGTAGTTTTCCTCCACGTTTATGTTGGTGGTATAATTTGAGCTCCACGGCGGCAGAAGATATTCGTTCCAGAGTCCCTGTAGGTTGGCCGGTACTCCCGGAGTTCGCGAACAGCTTATTAGCAGATATCTGCCATAATCGAAGTAAAGTTCTTCAAGATCCGGGTCATAAGCTGTTTTGTCATGATAATTCTTCAGGCGGATGTCTGTAGGCATTTCATTAAGAGCCGGGTCAGAGTCTCCCAGATTGATATGCACACGTGAGAAAAGACCTGAATAGTCGGCTATGTGTCTTTTCAGCAATTGTGAGAATGATTTTTGTTCCCCGTTGTCAGCTTTTCGTGTGGCAATTGCCCTGAAGTCGCTTCCATGGGTTGCGGGGTTCTTGTCAGCACCGTTGAAGCTGGTGGCAATGGCAGCGACTATCAGTGTCTCAGTGGCGTCTTTCACCTCCAGTGAACCGTTGTCGCGGGCTTGTATGGAAGCACACGGAGATATGACACGTATATCTGTGCGGAAACTGATGCCCCGGGTCTTGTCATACAGCATCTTCTCATTTTCAGGAGCATTGACATAACTCGGAAGAGAAGAGTATGATGCGGTTCCTTCAGCCGTTATCCTATTGCCGTCGGAAGCAACCTCACAGATTTTTATCGGAGAATCGAAAGAGAGTGTGAAATCTATAGGCGATTCAGAAGAAATCCTTATTGCCAATATACTGTCAGGAGCTGATGCAATATATTCAGTCGTGATTTCATTGTCTCCCTTTGTGTATGAGACTTTGGCTGTAGCATCTGCTATGTTCAGTCTTCTTGAATAATTTATGGCTTCTGTCTTGTCGGTGAAATCAATATATAGATTACCTATCGGTTGGTAATTGTTGGTATAATGTCCCTGCACCTGTTTCTGAAGTTTCTGGGCAAGCTGATAGTCGCCCGCATCGAGGGCTGCCCTTATTTCGGGAATTACCTTATAAGCGCCCGGATTATATACAGCGGTGTCAGGTTCTCCTGTCCAGAAAGTTATGTCGTTGAGCGATATTCGTTCCTTTGACGGATTGCCGTATATGATGCCTCCTTGTGTGCCGTTTCCGATCACGAAAGTTTCCTCAAAGAAATCGGCAGGACGGTCGAAGTATAATACAGGTGTAGCAGCATATCCGACAAATCCTGAAAATGTAAGTGCAATTAAAGTGATTTTATTTAAGAATTTCATGGTCTGTTTTATTTATGGTGCAGTGACGAGCTCTTATTTTGCTGACTTGACAGCTGCCGGGGTCCAAGACTCAAAGAAACGCGTCACTTTCTCCTTGTCATATCCTTCACCTGATTCAAGCAGTGCGGAGTCCTGTGTATGAAGGATATTCCCGTTCTCATCAAGTACAATCAATACTGGGAATCCGAACCTTACAGGATTGCCCAGTTTTCTGAGTGCGGCAACCGTAGCCTCCTTGTCTGCATTATCTTCCTCATTGCGTGGATTGTAGTTGACATGAATAAACTCATAATTGTCATCGACCAGTTTTTTCAGCTCCGGGTCTGCATTAACGAATTTTGCAAAGCGTATGCACCATTTGCACCAGTTACCTCCTAATTGAGCCACAACGTATTTACCATTTGAGGCTGCCTTTGATATGGCTTCTGTGATCTGTGTATCCGGGTTGATAGATTCGTCATATATTTTAGCCGGATTCTGAGCATTGGCGCAAAGAAAAGCCATCGATACTGCGATTATTGAAAAAATTCTTTTCATTTGTTTGAATATTTACTGTAGTAGTGTGAATTAAAAGTCGTCCATCATATCGAAATCCTCTACTCATTTATGGTGGGCAAGGAAGAATTGTTTCCGTACATTGTCAATTATCTGGCGTACATCAGAAATAAATTCTATCAGTATAGGTATTAACGCTTTTCCCTTTGCCATATTGCTTTATACAAGACTTTGATTTTTATTGCAAAGTTAAGAAAAATTATGGAGATTTCAAATGTTTTTGAGTCGGATTTTTGAGTTCTTTAGATTATTGGTATTGACTATTTAAGTGTGCAGGAA
>CAMWQF010000188.1 GCA_947176285.1 uncultured Porphyromonadaceae bacterium | reverse complement strand
AAAAGCCAATAACTCTATTGTTTCCGTCAGAAGACATAAGCGAGTATTTGAAGCCACCTGAAACAATCCAACCAGCATATTCCATCACTTCACCAGAAGGTGCAAAGTATTCGCCCCGACCAATTAGCCGCCGCTCACCGAATTTCTCCAACACTTCCTTACGTAGTGAGAGATCTAAAGCATTTTCCTTACAATTGGTTTTTACCATTTTCTAATTCTGATATTACTTAAAGAACTTAAATGAATATGTTTCTACTATTTGAGAATGGCTGAGGATGCTCCAGATTGTTCACCTACTTAATTCCCTCGTTGCACTTTCTTACCAAAACCGAAAGTATATGTCGGGATTAATTTCAGGTAATCGTCAATCCTTTTCAATGTTGCCATTACCACTTCTTGTGGCATGATATTCTAAAAACGTAGATGTGCTTTGAGAGAAGAATACTTTTTTCATTATTGTTTCGAATGTTTGTTATGCCTCCCATTAACGCAGTTCGGCTTCCACGGCTTTAATATACAATTTTTTTCTTTGTTTGTCGAATTTGTACCTGTTACAGTCGATTCATTTCTGCTTCTGACGCTGCCTTACCCTTGTACTTGCTTTTCTTTGGCTGGAATTGATATTGGATGCTCAGTGTTATTCCACGTCTGTCATAGCTTTGGTATTTGTGCATCATAATACCGTATGTATTCATGCTCCAGTTATTGTTACGGGTATTAAATATATCGGTTGCTGTAAATTTTACGGCAAGAGCCTTGTTGAAGAATGTCTTTCTCACACTCATATCCATCACGAACCATGAGGCAGCGAAACGGTTGGTGTGCATATCACCTGATCCTTGTCCTCTAACATTTGCAGATATATAGAATTGATGCGGCAATGTGATGGAATTCTGAAAACTATAGGATAAAATGGGTTTATTATAGATATTCTCACCGAGTTTCATCCAAGGCTTAGACATACCGAGAGTGATTTTGGGAGTCCATCGGCGTATCGGACGGCTCCATATGAGATATGTGCTTAGTTCGGTGACATTCACATTGACAGGATGAAGCAACATCTGTAGTGATGGAGCCGGATAAAGTTCTTTTACGAAAGCATATGTATCAAGGCTGCGGATATAATCTATCTGCAACATAAAGTCGTTCCATTGTCCGAATAACTGAACATTGTGCATCTTTTCATCACGTAACATAGGATTGCCGCCTTCAATCTCATGTTCTCCGGCATAGGTTAATCCACCTGTTAATTGAGAATACGGTGGTTTGACTGTTGCCATACGGTAACTGATATTCAACATTGAAGTCTCATTGAAGAAGTATCCCAATGAAATATCCGGTGTTATGGCATTATCAGTTCGACTGACATTCTCGTCTCGCTTTCCATCAACAGTAAACAGATAATCTACATACTCATATCTCAATCCAGCCGATAAACTGAGTTTTCCAAACTGTTTTGCCCATGAAGCAAATGCTGACAAAGAAGTCTGTTGTGCATCCGTAAGCGACGACGGGATATAACTTCCGACTTCTGGATTTAACATATTATAATCAAGTCTTGTTTTGGTGTACGAATCCTGTGTACCAACAGTGAATTCGCCTCCCGCTAAAGGTAAATCCAGATATAGTTTCCCTGCCCATAGATAGCTGCTCCTTTTCTGTTCGGAATTTACCGCTGGCAAATAGTCAGCCGCATATACTGTAGAACTGTTCCTGTCACTTTCTATTCCTCTGAAATTACCATCGAAATGAAGATGATATTTGCCTCTGAAAATATTGTCGTAATATACGGATACCAGATGATTCTTTGTATTACCTTCACCGGTAATGTCCCGTACCAACGGTTTTTCTGAATCAATCCATTCAGTTCCGTGATTGAGTGGATCTGTATGGGAATAGGAAAACCTGTAATATGCGCCTAACGATTGCTCATTTTCTGAGAAGTTAAATCCAAGTTTGCCGAAAGTGCTATTTTCCGGATATGAACTGTTGAAGGTTGTACCGACTGATGTCGGTTTCCCATCATAGGATAGATGGTTGATTGTAGAGCCTTTTATTATACTGTTATCATGGTCATAATATCCAGTACCAAAAAGCTCCCACCTACCTGAATTGTAGCTAAAATCAAGTAAATCCGTGACTGACCATTTGCGTTTTGCACGTACTTCTATTTCATTGCTTGCACTTAGACCTCGCACAAAATTCTTGCGGGTAGTTATTTTAAGAACTACCCCGATGGTACTCTCATACTGCGCTCCGGGTGCAAGAATAAGCTCCACGCTTTTGATGTTTGACGACTGTAACGAGCGAAGTTCCGTATAATCGCGCATGGGACGTCCGTCAATGAATATAGATGGTGAGCCTTTGCCAGTAACTATGACTGCATCATCTTCGACTGACAGCATAGGAAGCTGCTGAAGCACATCGAAAGCATTCCCTGCATTTTGCAGATTGGAGCCTACAATGGTTGATACGAGAGAATTACCTACCAGTTTTGTCGCAGGTTGTTTGGCAGTGACTACAATCTCCTGCAGTTCTTTGGTTAATGAATCAGTAGGTGTAGTTACTTGCGAATGTAAATTAGTCCATCCTGCTATACTAAGTATGAAAAATGTTATTGATTTATATTTCATTGAATTAACTGAATTAGGTTTGATATGTATATTAGTATATTTATTTCATAATTGCGGAAGCTGCCCCTGATTGTTCTCCAACTTCATTGTTTCGTTGCACTTTCTTGCCGTAACCGAAAGTATATGTCACGGAAAGATTCAAACGGCGATGAAGGTTGTTGCCGTCGATAAATGCGGTCTCGCTATATAAAGGTGTTGACAAAGTGTTTGTGGCACATAGCCAGTCATTGCGGAACAGATTTATTGCGCTGAAACGGATATTCCAGTTCGCACGACTCCAGCCTGCAATCAACTGATAGAAATCGCGGTCTTTATAGATCACGCCGCGATTGCCCTGCACTGAGAGATTTCTTGTCTGGTAAGAAGCTTGAAAATAGAAATTTCCAAGATAATAAGTGGCGGAAGCATTGCAGGTGAAAGGATTACGTGAAATGTTGAACAGACCGTTCATACGGAAAAAGGTTAAAGACGGCGAGGCCGCAAGCTGAAAATTACCATCAAGCAGCTTATAATTGAAAGAAACACCGATTTTAGTACGGTTGTAGTCACAATCCGTCTCAAACCCTCGAATAAGAGCCGTGCCATCTTTATATGGACTGTAAACAGGCACATACAGATTGTATTCTCCAAAGTATTGGGCAAAAGCAGAGGCTGACAGGTTATTAGAGGGCATCCAGTTATATGATAGATTTAAAGTGATCTGCCTTGACAATCCGAGATCAGGATTTCCGGTATAATACATCAGTTCGTTTTGCTGAAGAACATTGGGCGTTTTCTCGCTTGCACCGGGATAGTTTGCTCCAAAATGGAAATATGCCCGGAGGGAGTGCTTCTGTGATGGAGAAAAACCCGCAGATACATTTATAAGCGGATAGACCTCGGAAACGGATAGTTCGTTGATTTTGTTTCTCTCCCACTGCAATGCAACATCCGTACTCACATTCCATTTATTATTGGAAAAATTGTAACCGAGCGAAGCACCGGCATAGGTATCTGAGAATTTGTTATCGTATGGAGATGAGCCGAAATAGCTTACATCATTTGATGTCGAGCCATACCAAGCTCTGAAAAAAGCGTTCTGGTGCCCTGTAAATCTTTTGTACACAGTTGCGCTTCCTCTTAATTGCCATACATTTTCTTTGGAGTCATTCAGAATATCACTGTTACCGTCCGAAGTCTGATAACAATAGGAATAATTGGTATGTCCGTAGTTTAAACCGGGAGCAATGCTCAGATGAAAATTGCGCGGTAAAATGAAATAATAATTGCCAGACCATATGATGTAGCGGCTTGTAGATGGCTCATCCCGCCTATATGAATGTTTACCGGTCTGTTCAGGTTCAAACGAAAGATTGCCAGCGGTTTCGGCTGTCGGTGACTGGTCAAAGTTAAAGCCGACTGTATTTACAATCTCCACGTTGTCTGAATCATAGATGGCTCTGAAAGTCACGGGATACTGATTCTCCTTGAAACGAGAATGATCGAGTGTTTCCTTGCGTGTGAGATGATAAGGTTCTCCAACTCTATTTTCAAGAGTGTAGCGTCCGATGGTAGAGGTTCCGGAGTGTTTGATGTCGTGGTTGGAGGCACCGGCGTATAGATCGTAAGCCATGCTTTTATATGTGAACTTAGAATATATGGATGCTCTGCTTGAGAGCTTACCTACAAGGAAATTCTCATTAACCGTGGCTTTTGTATATCCACCGTATTCATATTTCTGCATTATAAAATTGACAACGTGCTCGTTGCCATGAAACCGTGGGTCGGTAGGAAAATCAAGAAATTCCACCCTGCGAACATCAGCAGTGCGAATACCTTCAATCTCTTCTTGAGAGGCAGGGATATAGTTGATATACATCGCTACAGCCTGATCGCTCGGAGTTGTAACCGTATTATCCACCAAATTAACGATAATTTGAGGGATTGCGAGCTGACGCAACAGATCAATGGCATTTTGAGCCGCATTTTTTTGTTTACCAGTTGGGATATATGATGTAGAAGTCGCTGATGTGCGTTGCATCCGCGCTTTTACGACGACCTCGCTAAGTTCTCGTGTCTTTAATGTGTCGACCAGTTCCTGCGCATAAACAGGAACTGTTACAAATATCATTATAAAAATTGGAATGAAAATACTCATAATGGATTCTGTATTATTTAGTTACTGCTACAAAATTACGCACAAGAGATAGATAATAGTATCGCCTTCCGGGAGAAATCATCTCAAAGAAGACGAATTATAAAACTTTGATTAACAATTATATCTGAGCGAGAGAAATTGAGATAGGAGGGAATGTCTCCGTATGATGCAATTTCAGTTATCCGAGGATAGCGGTCAAGTAGTCGGAGATACCGTTGTGCCGGAGTATGGCTACAAAACTTCAGGAATTGATCATAAAGTTGCTCAAAGAGTCCCATCATCAAGTTCATTATTTTGAAGTTTATAACATTCTACAATTATTCGTAACTTTCTTAGAATGAATATCTGACTCCTACAGAAAGCGAAACTGTTTTTCTTACCCAACCCTCATTAAGGAACGGGTACTGAGTTCTAAACATGTAGGAGAAGTGATCGCCGGTTTCAACGGCAACTTCGCCAAGCACTCCGACATTGAATCGATCTGAAAAGCTGCCTGACATTGCTTCCTTCTGGTCGCTGTCATTTCGATATTGACGACCTGCGATTGCTTCCTGCAAGTAAGGACCGGCTCCAATGCGAAGCCCTAAATTATCAGATATAGGGAATCTGAAACTTGCTACCACCGGGATATTGACACTCCAGATACTTTGCCAGTTTGCATGGTTGGCATAAAAGCTGAGTTCCTTAGATGATAATGTAGCTCCATTGTTGTGATAAGCAATCTCCAACTGAGGAGTTAGACTCCAATGAGAGTTGAAGTTGATTTCATAACCGCTTCCGATGAAGGCACCACCGCCCCAGCTGTACGATTTGTCATATTGACGCAATACTCCTTTTTCGACACACAGGTTGTGCCAAAAGTCGGAGTCGATGTTCTCGTAATATGTATTGAAGTACTGATTCATCGTGCGTAAAAATGAGGTACGTTTTACAAATTTACGCATGAATAAGGGAAAATAGTATCGCCTTCTCTGGGAAATCGTCACGGAGAAGGCGAATTATAAACTTGGATTTATATTTTGAGAGAAATTACTGCTTCAACAATGCCTTTTTGATGCGGCAAAGCGTAATCGGATCAATCTGGAGATACTCAGCTATCTCTTTCTGAGGTACGTCCTGCTCAATCTGCGGATG
>CAMWQF010000187.1 GCA_947176285.1 uncultured Porphyromonadaceae bacterium | reverse complement strand
TTCGCGGAGAATTCGTTTGCGGTGGATCTCGCGGATATTGAGCACTCGGAGATAGCCGGCATTGTTGCGGAGCACCCTGAGCAGGTTCTGCCATTCTGATCTTTTCTTTATTGCTTTCATGACTCTACTCCGTATTAATTATCAATACTCTTTATATATATAAACAACGAAAAGAGTTTTAAGATTGTTGTAATAATCTCATTATTTTTATTGCACAGGAGTACTACGGATGTGCATATAATCTGATTTTATGTCACAAATCATTCATTATCTTAATTCATTGTATTCTAAATATATATATTTAGATTAAATTATTTTAACATTATTTTTGTGTATTTTTTGTGTCATAATTAGGTTTGCATGAAATATTTTTGTAACTTTGAGCATTGAAAAATAAAACGACTACAAAAAATACCTACATATAATGGAACAGACACTTGTCATTCTTAAACCATCAGCGATAGAAAGAGGTTTGGTAGGCGACATCTTAAGCCGCATCCAGAATAAGGGACTTATCATCACAGGAATGAAGATGATGCAGCTTGATGAAAAAATCCTGCGCGAACATTATGCTCATCTTGTAGACCGTCCTTTCTTTCCTTCTATCGTGGAATCAATGACTGCTTCCCCGGTGATTTGCATGGTGCTTAAGGGAGTAGATGCAGTGGAGGTATTCCGCAAGATGACAGGAGTGACAAATGGCAGGAAAGCTGAGCCGGGCACTCTCCGCGGTGACTACTGCATGAGCGGACAAGCAAACATCGTACATGCATCAGACAGCGTTGAGAATGCAAAAATCGAGATCAACAGATTCTTCAAGCCTGAAGAGGTGCTCGACTACACTCCGGCAAATGTATCTTTCCTTTATGCAGACGACGAAATTTAATATGAAGATGAAAAAATTTAATACAATCCTTTGTTGTGGACTTCTTTCTTTAGTGCCTTTCGCAACTACGGCACAGAAGAAAGGTGCATCCCATGCAGCAGCCCACAAACAGCTTCTAGCCAATGCAGCATCATCAAAAGATAAGATCAAACTTATAGAGCAAAACACATTTATCGACCTTATCGACAATGACCTTGAGCCGGAACTTGACATCTATACGGAAGGTTGGAACTCAAAAAGCGTGAATCCCTTCAATGAAAAAGATGTTCCGGAATCTCAGGTGATCGACGTAAGAGGATTTGTGATGCCTCACAAAGGACCATTGACTTCCCCTTACGGCTATCGCCAGCGTTTCAAGAGAATGCATAAGGGAGTTGATATCGGCATTAAGAGCAACGACACCATCTACGCAGCCTTTGACGGCAAAGTTCGCCTGACAGCTTATGAAGGAAGAGGATATGGCAACTACGTAATCCTTCGCCATCCTAATGGGCTCGAGACTGTGTATGGACACTTGAACAAGCATCTTGTAAAGCCTGACGATGTAGTTCGCGCAGGAGATCCTATCGGACTCGGCGGCAGCACCGGCAGAAGCACCGGTCCTCACCTACATTTCGAAACCCGCTTCATGGGTTATGCTATCAATCCGGCAGCCATAGTAGACTTCTCCAACAAGACTACTCATACAGACGACTACACTTTCTCCAAGACCACTTATACAAAGGCCCGCAATTTTGCGCCTAATAAGAATAAGGTAGAACTTGCTTCAGAACAAGTAAACACTTATAAAGCCGGCAACAATCAGATTGCCTCTTATACAGTGAAGAAAGGAGACACTATCAACAAAATAGCAAGAGCCCATGGACTTTCTGCTACATCATTAAGGAAACTCAATGGACTTGAAAGTTCTGATGTCATCAAGATTGGACAGGAACTAAGGCTTAAGTAATATAATTAGTGAGCATTATAAATAAGGAGCGCTGCCGGAATGGCAAGCGCTCCTTATTTTGTTGCGTATTTATTAAAAAAATATATCAATCAAACCTTCTGCAAGAACCACATGTTTTAATGACAAAGAACTAAATAGACTGAAACCTTAACACACAAACAATATAAGACTATGAAAACATTATCCATCATCAGCTACGCAATTGGTTGCATATTATTAATGATCTCTTGCTTCACTGTAAGCATCTCACTGACATGGTGGCTTGGAGGAGCTGCAGTAGTTTTCCTTATTGGAGGATGCATATTCCAGTTCAACGTTGTCAAAGAAACCCACCATCACGAATTGTATTAAAAGATATTAGAAAAACTCAAGATTCGCCCGGCGCAAAGTGTCGGGCTTTCCTATGTCTATAAGTTTCAGGTCGGTTGCAACAACGCCTGAAATCTTAAGTCCGGGAACTCCGGATAAAAAGAAATCCATAATAGGAAACTTACCCTCAAAACCGTTTTCCTTCATCACTGAGAAAACATCCGGAGACATTACATAGATCCCACTGAAAGCATATAAGGCATCGCTATTCTCAATAATCAAATTTGTCGGCCGTGTCTCATTTGTCTTAAGATTTTTCCATCCCTTTAGATTCATGTCCCTGTCAAACACGAGGCGACGAGAGGAATCTCTGTCAGACACAAGGAGGGTGACATTGCATCTTGATTTTAAATGAGCATCATACAGGCTTTTAAGATCAGCGTTAGAAAGGATGTCGACGTTATGAACAAGGAATGGCAAATCATCGGCAGCCAGAAATCTTTCCGCATTTAGAATTCCTCCACCGGTGTCGAGCAAAAGTTGGGTTTCATCAGAGACATTTATTTGCTTTGCCGGGAGATGCTCATTTTCAATGAAGGATACAATTTGGTCTCCGAAATGATGGACATTTACAGTGACTTCGTCGAAACCCTGAGAGCAAAGGCGATCGATCACTCTCTTTAGCATTGGGACTCCACCAACAGGCACCAAAGCCTTTGGATGATGTTCCGTCCATGGTTTTAATCGTGTGCCCAAACCGGCACAAAGGATAATTGTTTTCAATGGTTTAATGTTTTAGGGTGTTCGAGGTGTGTGAGGTGAAGGTCTGCTTCAGGAAACAGCCGGCGGATATGTGCAGCAGTATGCTCCGCACAATATACGGATCGGTGCTGACCACCTGTGCATCCAAAACCTATCTGGAGATGGCTGAATCCTCTTGAGAGGTATCTTTCAACAGCAGGATCAGTCAAAGCCCAAGCGTTTTTAAGAAAAGACTGCACCTCTCCCCTATTTTCAAGAAAAGAAATAACTTCGGGATCTCTTCCTGTAAGTTGCTTATATTCCTTATATCTTCCCGGATTGTGCATAGCACGGCAATCAAACATGAAGCCGCCTCCGTTGCCACTAAGATTTTCAGGATATCCTTTTTTATATGAGAAGGAATAAACGTCTACTCTCAGACGTCCTTTCTCAAGAGAAAAACCGGAAATAGGATCATAGATCAATGCCTCGCATACTTTTCTAAGTTCAGGATAAGGATTTAGTACGCCTCTACATAGCAAATCACGCAAATTGGCAAGTGCCGGCGGAATAGAGAGGATAAAATGAGAACGATGCTGCACTAGCCCGCGATAACCGTAGGCACCCAAAACTTGCAGGGTTCTGAATAGCACAAAGACATCAAGGAATGACAGCATCTCCTCTCTCAACGGGAGATCTCCATTGCAAAAGACATCGCAATAATAACCAATCATCTCTTGGCGGAAATCTTCGGAAAAACCAGCCCTCGCTTGCCAAAGGAAAGAGACTGCATCATAAATGGCAGGACCATATCTCCCGGCTTGGAAATCTATAAATACCGGCGTATCACGAGACACCATCACGTTTCGACTCTGACAATCGCGCATCATGAAGCCCCAAAATCGTTTTTGCACAGACATCAGAATACCGGCTATCCGTTCAAAATCATCCTCTAACAGGTCTTCGTCAAAAACTACGTTTCTCGCCTTGAGATACTCATATTTGAAATAATTGAGATCCCACATCACCTGACGACGGCTGAAATCTTTCGCCATGCAATCTCCATGCCATAATTCAAGAGGAATCTTTTGCATAAAAGCGAGGCTTGCGAGAGTATCTTTAATCAAGCGCTTAAGATCAGGGAAGGACAAAAGCGAGAAAAGAGAGGAATCTCCTAAATCTTCCTGTACATAAAAATGGGAATCGTCGGAGACTGCATAGACTTCCGGCACCGCTGCACCGGCTGATTTCAATCCGCGGCTAAGCATCACAAAAGCATGCCCTTCATTAGCATCCGGGACAAAAGTGCCAATAAAAGACCTGTCGGCAATCATCAATCTAAAATATCGTCTGTCGGAACCAGCCTGACTAAGCGGAATCATTTCGCAATGGCTGGAGAAGCCCATGTTCGAAAGCAAGCATTCAAAGGATGCCTTTATGTCGTTAATGTCAATTTCAATCATCAAAATTCTAAAAAAATATAGATTTGGAGTAAGTGAACTACAAAATTAATGAAAAAATGATGATTTTTCATAAAAAGATTTGGAATAATTGTCGGAATTTCCTAATTTTGTGAGAGAATCCGCAAAAAATGCCATATTCCATGAAGAATATGAGCCGGACGGAATACTCAGCGAAAGAAAAAAATTTAATAAAATAACCCGTAGTTGAAAAATGGCAACAATTGACAATTACAATTTCGCCGGCAAAAAGGCGATAGTTAGAGTAGACTTCAACGTTCCACTCAACGAAGACGGCACCATCAGCGATGACACCCGTATCCGTGGCGCTCTTCCGACACTGAAAAAGATTCTTGCAGACGGCGGTTCGCTCATCCTGATGAGCCACATGGGCAAGCCAAAAGGGAAAGTCAACGAGAAGCTCAGTCTCTCGCAGATCCGCGAAGCTGTGTCAAAAGCACTCGGAGTTGACGTTAAGTTTGCTCCGGACTGTGCAAAAGCACAGGATGCGGCAAAAGATCTCAAGCCCGGAGAAGTGCTTCTTCTCGAAAACCTCCGTTTCTATCCTGAAGAGGAAGGCAAACCAGTAGGCATCGACAAAAACGATCCTGCTTACGAGGATGCAAAGAAGGAAATGAAGAAGAGCCAGAAAGAGTTTGCAAAGACTCTTGCAAGCTATGCAGACGTATATGTCAATGACGCATTCGGCACAGCACACCGCAAGCATGCATCAACAGCCGTGATCGCTGACTATTTCGACGCCAACGACAAGATGCTCGGCTACCTCATGGAAAAAGAGGTTCAGGCTGTAGACAATATCCTCAAAGACATCAAGCGTCCGTTTACTGCTATCATGGGTGGATCAAAGGTATCTACAAAGATCGGCATCATCGAGAACTTGATGGACAAGGTAGACAACCTTATCCTCTGCGGCGGCATGACCTACACCTTTGCAAAGGCTCAGGGTGGCAACGTAGGCAATTCTATTTGCGAAGACGACAAGCTTGACCTTGCTCTCGACATCATGAAGAAAGCAAAGGAAAAGGGAGTAAACCTCGTGCTCGGCACAGACTGCGTGGCAGCCGATGCCTTCAGCAACGACGCCAACACTCAGATTTGCTCAGTAATGGCAATTCCCGAAGGTTGGGAAGGTCTTGATGCAGGTCCTGACAGCATCGCAGCATTCCGCGAAGCCATCATCCCGGCAAAGACAATCCTCTGGAACGGTCCTGCCGGAGTATTCGAGATGGAAAAATTCACCACCGGAAGCCGCGCAATTGCAGAGGCAATCGTAGAGGCAACCGACAATGGAGCGTTCTCGCTCGTAGGTGGCGGTGACTCTGTGGCATGTGTCAACAAATTCGGACTTGCAGACTCAGTAAGCTACGTATCGACAGGTGGCGGCGCACTTCTCGAGGCAATCGAAGGCAAAGTGCTTCCGGGCATCGCTGCAATCAAAGGAGAATAATGACTTAATTCCGGGGTGGCACCAGCCACTCCGGAGAAAACATATCAAAATTAACCTTAAATATCACTAGATGCGATAAAAAACTCATAAGACCGTAAGAA
>CAMWQF010000186.1 GCA_947176285.1 uncultured Porphyromonadaceae bacterium | reverse complement strand
ATTATTGATTTTGAATTGTGCAAAACGTAGATAGAGTTTCTTCTCCCCAGCTTGAGCAAATTTCACAGTTATCACTCCTTCTCCCATCACAAAATCAAGTTTTGTGACTACCCCTTCGCCAAGTTTTGCATGAACTATTCGAGTCCCTACCGGCACTTCATCCGGAGTGTGTGTGCCGGGGACTTGCCCTTTTTGACCACCCGCCGGCTTAATTGAAATTTTATCATAAGATCCGGAATACGAAGATGCACTTCTTCCATAAGATGGCTTTCGTGAATCATAAGTAGTGGCAAACGATTTCCTTCCTTCTGTCCGGAATGAATTGTATCGGTCCATCGGATTCATGAATGTTGCCGACTGAGACATATCAGAAAAATCTGACGATGTCTCCATCTGCACGAAACTTTTACCAATTTCAGAAAGAAACCGCGATGGCCTTGTCTGAACTGTCTGTCCGTTTCTAAAACGGGTCTTGGCATATGTCAAAGCACACGTCTGCTTCGCCCTGGTCATTGCCACATAAAGCAAGCGACGCTCCTCCTCCACTTCATCAGTAGAATTCATTGACATGGAAGAAGGCAGCAGTTCTTCTTCTACTCCAACCACAAAAATATGTTTGAATTCCAATCCCTTGGCTGCATGGCATGTCATAAGAGTGACTTTTTCGTCGGAAGTTTCGTCATTTGAATCCTGATCAGTTGCCAGCATTACTTCTGACAGAAACTCTTGCATCCCTGCATGCTCATTGCCTTCTTCTTGCCTAGAATCTACAAAATCTTTCAGACCGGAAAGCAATTCCTTAAGGTTTTCTTGTTTGCTTATTGATTCCGGTGTATTGTCATGATTCAAGACTGTAAGGATTCCGCTGCGGTTATAAATAAGTTGACCTAATTCATATGCATCCGAACCCTTGGCATTATCGTCAATAAATTCTTGAACCATATCGCGAAATGCAGTAAGTTTCTTTAGTGTCCCGGAATTGACGGCTATCCCCCGAGCCATAGGATCTTGAAGCACTTGCCAAATGCTTACATCTGCAGATAAAGCGGCGGCAGAAAGTTTTCCCATTGTTGTGTCTCCTATGCCGCGGGCGGGATAATTGATAATTCTGCGTAGAGCTTCATCGTCGTCAGGATTAATTGCAAGACGAAAATAGCAAACCGCATCCTTTATCTCCTTACGCTGATAGAAAGATAGGCCTCCGTATATACGATATGCAATATTTCTTTTTCTCAACGATTCCTCCAAAGCGCGACTCTGGGCATTCGTGCGGTACAAGACTGCATAATCTTCATATGAATCATGATGGCTGAGCCTTGACTTGGCAATCATATTTGCCACAAGATAAGCCTCTTCTATATCGGAATAAGTTGAAAGTATCTTCACCCTTTCTCCCACTTCATTTTCACTGTAGACGTTTTTCTTCATCTGGCGAGTATTCTTGTCTATAAGGCTACCCGCAGCATTGATGATATTTTGTGTCGACCTGTAGTTTCTTTCAAGTTTGAATACTCTCAGACCCGGATAGCGCTTCTCCATATTTAGGATATTTCCGATATTGGCTCCGCGGAATGAATATATACTTTGGGCATCGTCGCCTACTACGCAAAGATGCTTGTGGAGTGCTGCCAACTGTGAAATAATGAGATGCTGAGCAAAATTCGTGTCTTGATACTCATCAACAAGAATATATCTGAAAAACTCCTGATAATGTCTTTTGATATCCGGAAAATCGCGCAATAATATATTCATATACACGAGGATATCATCAAAGTCCATTGCATCGGCTCGTTTGCACCTTTCGCAATACATCTTGAAAATTTGTCCGGTCAATGGCCGCTTTGCCTTTTTGTCTGCATTATAATTATCGGAATCCTGAATATATTGGTCGGGCGATATAAGGGCATTCTTTGCATTTGAGATGATGGAATGTATTGTGGCGGGTTTGTATACTTTCTCATCAAGTTGTAATTCTTTAATAATGCTCTTAAGGAGAGATCTTGAATCGGATGTATCGTAGATAGTGAAAGATGGTTTAAAACCGATTTCCTCAGCGTGCTGACGCAAGATTCTCAGAAATACTGAGTGGAAAGTACCCATTTTTAGCCGAGAAGCCACTTTTTCACCCACAACTTGAGTGATACGTTCTTTCATCTCTCGGGCTGCTTTGTTGGTGAATGTCAATGCCAGTATTCTCCATGGTTCATACCCTGACCGCAAGAGATCTACTATCTTATACGTAAGCACTCGCGTCTTGCCTGAACCGGCTCCTGCGATTACAAGGGCAGGTCCATCTTTATAGACTACAGCCTCTCTTTGCTGTTCATTCAGAAGATCAAGATAATTATAATTGATTTCAGACATTTCAATACTACATTCAAATATTCAAATTTCTGTTGTCCAAATAGGCATATGAGGAAGAAATCGATAGGTATCATTCTCATAATCCATCTCACAACAAAAATGTTTCAGCCCATTGCTTACTATAAGATAGCGAGAATTAAGCACCATATTATAACGTGCGATCTGGTCAAAAACACTTTGTGTTATAGCAACTGTCGGGGCCTTGTATTCCACTATCACCGCCGGAGTTCCGTCCTTACGAAATACTACTGTATCGCAACGTCGCCTTGTATTATTGAGATTCAAAGATACTTCGTTTTTCATAAGGGAAGCCGGATAACCGAGGGAATCTGTCATCCAGGCTGTAAAATGCTGTCTTACATATTCCTCAGGAGTAAGAGCCACATATTTTTTTCTTAATGGATCAAACACTTTGAGAATTCTATCATCCATCCGAAGTCTTAATTCCAATGGAGGCAGATTTAGAGGGGGTTGTTCTGTCACTTGTAATGAGGGTCGAAAAGTAAGTTCAATAGATGTGCAAGACGAAGACCCCCTTTTAAAAGTTGCTGCTCTATGACTGGAGTCCATTCAGCAATGTAGTCATAACTGATATTGGTGCCATCCGGAGTTTTGTCATATATTTCAGTAGCGTAAGCAAATGTCTCTTTACCCCAATCATCCGGATCTGAGGATGAAATGATCACTGATTCTTCATCTTTTGTAGCACGATCTATTTGATCCTGCCATTCGGTGAAAGTCCAGTTGTGGGCAGACTCTACAAGGCTGCTGTCCCAGATTCCATGCAGATTTCTGTCACTATTGAAATATTTCACCTTAACGCTATTGCCACCTCTGTCAGAGAGATGCCCCATATGCATAGGCTGATGTATGTCTCCTACAAAATGCACAAGTAGTTTTAGCGCTAATTGCTTATCTTCCAACGAAGAATTTGGATCAGCGAGTATCGCATACTGCCCTTTTATCGCTGTAGTGACATCTCCATTTTCATTCCTTGGAAATTTATCATAATCATGACCTGCATCAATATTGCGATAATGCCAAGTCTTTGTGTACTCATATTGTGGAGTATGGCAAGCATTATCTGCCCAATTAGCCCAATATACAATGGATTTTCCTCCTAATATCGAGTCACAGGCAGATTTTGCCGCTGATGTCATGTGTTTTTCTGCTATGTAGGCTGTTACATCATGGCCTTTTTGTCCCCAACCGAAAGCGGTAGCTGACATAGAAAGCATAATGCCGATTGATAGCATTGATTTTGCGTTCATACTGTTTCTATATGTTTTATTGAAGTAATTTCTAAGCACAAAATTATGAAAAAAAACGCATAAATGCAATTATCTCTAAATAAAAATATTTAGGGAATCGCACCATTATGAGTGTTTGATTGTTATAATAGCATAATAAATCTAAAAAATAATATTATGAAAAGCAAGAATTTGACTTATACAGGGATTGTAACTCTGATCTTGGGAATTGCATTGCTCTTTATGCAAGCCACCGCTATAAATATTGTTGTGATGGTTGTGGGCGGTGCATTTCTACTCTCCGCAATAATCGATTTGATAGTGGTTTTCAGAAGTAAAGCCACTTTGGAAGTAAATGGCGCGAAAAAATCAGCAACTTCCATTTCTATAATTTCTACTCTGACGGCAGTAGCAACAGGTGCCCTTGGACTTTGGATGCTGTTGAAGCCGGCAAGTTTCAGCGCATTGCTTGTCTACGTCTTTGCAGCGATTATTCTACTTGCAGGTCTATATCACATCAGCATGCTCGGCTTTGGTTTTCGCAATGCCCGTTTCCCATTCGCATTCTACATTCTCCCTATCCTGTTAGTGGCTACAGGCGTAGTGATTTTCGTTCTTGGTCCTGTTAAGATGATGAATGCAATAGTGCTTGTAACCGGCATAGCACTTATCGTATATGCTGTGTGCAATTTCCTTGAAGCAGCAGGAGAATCAAACTATATGAAAATCGAAAATAATTAATAGAAGAAAAAGATAGATAGAAAAAAGGCGCACCAATGTGCGCCTTTTTTATGCTTTTACACGAGCCTTCAAACATACCGGACATCCGTGTCCCGCTGCTTTAGTTCTGACTTTCATCTGATATTCATGTCCGCACTCCTCGCATTTATATGTCTTGATTTCATTCGGATTGCCTGATTCATCACTTTCCAATCTAATTCCGGGATTCTTATCCGATGGTCGTGATAGGTCAAGACCGCTCCAATCCGGAATAGACTCCCATGCTTCTCTACCTCCCCAAGAGACATCAATCCGATCTTTAACATCGTTGTCTATCCACCACATCGGTCCCAATTTCGGTGTCTTTGACACATGCCCCATAAAAAGTTTCAGGGCAAACGCCGGCGCTATGGGCGCAAGTGAAAAATACCATGGCAATTCCCGTTTCATTTGAGCGAAGTATTCCTTTGGAGTCACACCACTGCGAAAATGCAGTATGTCTTCAAGTGCATCAGAGTCAGCAAACCAAAAACCATGAAAATTTTGTGTCGCAAACCAGTTTGCATTGAATATCTTTTCAGGCGACGGACAACCCATCCCCTTTAATAATTCACATTCAAATTCATAATTAGTCATCCGGTAGTCCGCTCCACCTCCGATATTGTAGCATTTATTCCAGAATGAATCAGGCACTTCATCACGGCATACCCTTTCAAGAAGTCGCCCTGAGTCATCGGCTGTCACCCACTCCAGAACTCCTTTAATCGGAACATGGAAAGCGATTGGATCGGAGGCATTCATAAGCAATCCGCTATGAAGAATACCGGTCTGGCGCAGGGAAACCCACCATTTAAGATCAGAATCCATTAGCATTCTTTCAGCCTCGGTCTTTGAATATGCATATGCATCGTAATATGCAGGCGTCAAAGGATCTCCGCATTGCCCCCAATGATTCGGGACTGCTCGATTACCATATTGTGACACTGATCCTATATAAACTACTTTCACATCCTCTTTTCGAGGAAGAGCCGCATCAATAATATTTTGCATTGCTCCGACATTTGTCTTGATAGTCTTTTCAGGAAACCAGTCCGCAGACGGAGACACCATGCCTCCAACGTGCAGAACGATGTCAGCATTTTCCACTCCCCTTTTGACTGCCTCTTTATCAAGAAGGTCGCCCCAAATCACCTTGACACCCCCTTTTATGTAAGGTAAAAGTAAATTTCTATTCTTCTTGCTGTCGCGTGCAAGAACAGTCACATCATACTGTCCGGGAACCGCAGTAAGTTCTTTCAACCCCTTGGATCCCATCACACCGGTAGCACCCGTCAAAAATATCTTTTTCATACTTTATTCAATTCAATGGAATTGCAAAGATAATTAAAATAATTCAATTCTCAGAAAATTCATTAAATTTGTTTAAACTTATTTTTCATTAATTCAAGTATCGTTTGTTCTTACATATTGATTCCCTATCCCTTAGCACATTACTGCGTATGATATTGCCCGGAGTGCAATAATATTATTAACCATAGGTTTCTCCAATTGCTATTAATAAGCCCAATGCGACATTGCCCGGAGGGCAATAATCTTGTTAGCCC
>CAMWQF010000185.1 GCA_947176285.1 uncultured Porphyromonadaceae bacterium | reverse complement strand
GAAAGATATAGTATTATGGAAAACACAAATAAGTCGACTGTGAAGTCGGCTTATTTTTTTGAATTAAAAATTATAAATTTAAAATTTAAAATTCAAAATTTCAATAGCCTCTTTCTCTCATAATCCCAACACCTAAAACCCAAATCCCAATCCCCAATCAAAGAATAATTCTAAATTCAAAATTCCCAATTCAAATTATAGAATAATTCTCAATTCCCAATTCCCAATTACCTTTCAATCCACTCAAGCAGTTCTTTCATAAGGAGATTTCGCTGATTATCATCCTTTATTGACTCAAATGGAACACTCATCACTGCCCTGCGCGATTTGCCGTCTCTGATCAATAATCCTGCTGCAGCATCCGTATCGCTAAACCTTAAAAAAGTAGCAGATTCATCAGCCTTCGGAGTAGCAATGATAGCATCCGGACGCTCTACAATATATTGATCAGGATTTAATGTATTTGAGTAAGCATACCTTCGGCTACCCAAAGAAGACTTGAGAGGACCAGCCATTCCATCAATCCGTCCGCCAAGAGTAACTGGAATTGAATCAGGCACAGTGATGCACAATACATTTTCTCCCCATTGGGCTGCATCAAGGTCATTGCGAGTATCCCTTAAATCACTTGCTACATATTGGCCGCTGACTATCAGATCGCCACCTTTTTCAAGGAAACCGGTCAAAGCACTTCGTAATTTCTTTGGGAACGCAATAAAATCAGCCCCATTGTTGCCTCTTCCCATAGTCGTAGCCCTCTGTTTACCAAGAATAAGGTCAATCGTCTTATAATCAGACAGATTCACACTACCTTGCTCTACGGCTCCAATGCTTGTACTGATAAAACCACGTCCGGCTTCCGCAATTGCTTCTCCATGCAACGCCGGATAGTCGAAAGTATTTCCGGCAATCACTGAAGCAACTTCTTTATCACTGCTTTTTCCAAAGCCATCTCCTGCACTACGATGAAATTCTGTCTGATACCCGGTGAATGACACATCCTTTATATAAGGAACGCCAAAATCATTGGCTGTATCAAAACCTGCATAATCTTCTTCTTTAATAATAGAAGGAGCAGATACTCTTGTAAAGCCATTCACTATCAGCACCGGATTATTATCCTTGGCTTCGTGGCGGAATGCTAAAGTCTCCGACGGGAAAGAGCGACCTCCATCGTTGAATGCAATAATCTGAAAAGAATGTATTTCATCATCAGTAGCCTGAATCTCAAAATGAGGTTTGGAAGTCTCTCCGATTTTATGGAAACTCATGTCATCGCCGCTTCTTTCCATCACTAAATACCCGGTGGGCATAGCAGTTGGCTCAAGTTCATCCGGAGTAGGTTGCCAAGAAAGACGATAAACGTTTTTACCTGTCTTTGAGATGGCAAAATTCTTGACAGGGAGTGGCTGTATCACAACATTCCGGTCTTTCCTTTCTCCCACAAAGCGAGCAAGCGCTTTATAAATGGCACGTCCAACGGTGAATCTAAACCTCGGGTCGTTGCCATATTGCATATCCGCAAAGTTTTGATGGCTTAGCAACTCTATTAGGGTAGTTGGAACTTCAGGAATCCTTGCCTCAACATACGACTTATCCCACATCGGACGTCTTGTCCATTCCGGTTCATACTTAGCACGTATATCACACGTGATCTGACGCATAAGCATATCTGTCATAGTCCTGGAATTCTTTCGCGGAGTGCCATCGGCATAGTTGCCATTGCCATTTGTAAAATAAATTCCAAGAGTGCCTATGAATGTGTCGTCGGCTCTCTTTCCTGCGTCTGAATGGAGAGCCATCGTGGCGTCGATAGGGATTCCGAGTCCTTTTTCATTTGGAAGCACACGAGAACCACCTGCCAGATAATTTACCCATAGACCTCTGCTTGTATAGTCATCTTTATAGTCGTCAGTGCCAGCATACGGGGCATAAATTGAATCCGGGAATCCAGCCCATTGCAACCAGTATCGCGCTCCTTCAAGCCATCGAGGTAAACCGGAAGTCTTAAAAATTGGCTCTTTCTTAACCTCTTCTTTCTTGAAGGGATTGTCTGTAGCAATGGGCTTGTCTGATGAAGCCAAATTTATAGTGTCGTTTTCATTAGATGGCATGACATTATTCCAGAGCACATCACTTCTTTTAGGTGAACGAGCAATGTTGCCCATGCCTCCACCTATCTTGATAGCATCTGCTGTAACTACTGTCTCACCACCCTTTTCAGAGCGACTTGTAAGCACAACTGTAGGATTCTCAGGATCATATCCCTCAGCAAGAGGATAAGTGCCGAGATAAATCCATGTGCCTCCACCCATCTTTTGGTTGACAAGGATATCTTCCGATCCTCCATCATAATTTATAGTGTATCTTGCATCTTCTGATGAATTCGGAAGGGTTTTATAACTTACGTATATAGCATATTCCCTGGATTCAGGAATATCTGCCACCCATGATGCTGTAGAAGGGCTCCCTGTTCTTGTGGTCTTAACCTGGCGGTAAGTTCCATTCTCAAACGGATTTTCCGTATCTCGAAAATCCGGCAAGTCGTAAATAAAACCTTCTCCTTCACCGGTTTCCCATTTCTGATGCCCATTTATCTCAAAATATGTGTTTTGAGAATACAAAACAGTGTTTTCATCAGGCTGGTCATTATCCACGATCACCTCTATAGGATTTATATCCCTTTCTCTTGGAAGCATCACATATGCACCGGCATTTTCAAGCATAGGGACAGCATATGGGAGTATATATCCCAAAGTGTATGTGTCCTCAACAGCCTGAAACAGGAACGGACGTTGCCAATACCAGTTATCGTTAGCGGGTTTGTAATATCTGCCGTGGCTATGCCACATTGCAATATTGTCTCCTTGCATGCCTTTGGTGATATTCGTTAAAGGTTCAGCAGATCTGACAAAGGGTATATTGGTTCGAAATTCTTTCGGAAGTTTATCGATTGTATTGATATAATAGGAGAGTGGCTTTCCGGCTACTCGAAGGTCGATTATGTATTCCGATAGGGAATCGGGAGTTGCTTCCTTCGCTTGCGATTCAAGTTGCTCAATGTATTCCTTGTTAATGGGAAGATATGTGAAGTTTTCATTGAGACTGAACACCAACTTGTGATTGAGTGTATCTGTCTTTACACTATTCACCCTTAATCCCCCGGGATTATGGCTTTTCGGGATAAGTCTTATGAGGCGTTCATTGATTGAAAGAGTCAGGGAGTCATTGCTTGGGGTTTCTGCCGGTGGAAGAGTTGCTGTTGCGCGGGGTGCTGAAACAGTGGTTCGTTTCTTGCGAGTCCTTGATGTTTTCGAACGGCTACTTTTCTTCGCGGTAGTCTTTGACGAATATGACTTTTTCGTAGATCTCTTTTTACTTTTCTTCTTTGCTGCCGAAACCTGGATGGTCTCGAAAATATCACTCTGGAAAATATCTGGTAGGCCAAGCCAATCGCAAACCCCTAAGGAAATTGCTCCGGCTGCCAACATGGTAATGTATCTCTTTGAATTCATAATTTGCAAAATTACCAAAAAATCCGTTGTCAGCCAACTTTGAAAATCTTAAAATATGTGAAAATTCACCACTTAACTCTTCAGATTTTCAGATGCAAGCACCTATACTTCTATTCAATATGGTTTCATAAATAAACTCTGCGTCTTTTTCTTTAAGGCTTCTTACTGTGAAGGAAGATCCGGATGTAGATAGCAACATTGAAACCCTGTGAAACCATCTTGTGAATGGAGTCCGTTTTATGCCAACAACTTCTATATTGTTGTATTTTAAATAATTTTCATTGTCAGCAAAACTTCCGTTGCTAATTATTACATATGAATCTTTCAGAATGATCTTACTGCGTTGCATTGCTGACCATCCTTTAATTATTGAGTATAGCAGAAAGGCGATCGGAATAAATAAAAATGTATATTCCTGATAATAGCATAAGATAATTGTTAATGCTAAAGCAATCACAAGCCAAGGAATGACAGAGTGCATAATTACTCCTTTTCCCGATTTTGATGTAATTATTTCAGCAGATTCCTTATAATCCTTGCCCAGCCACCATTCCAAATAGAATACAGAAGTGTCAGCCCCATATATCTTAAGTTTGTCATCCTCTTTCATAACACTCGCATTCAACGCTTGTTTCAGCATTAAGGTGCAAAGATTAAATCTCTTTTCAAGGAAGTTCCGCTTTATCCATAAAGTGCATATCTTGTCGAAAGAGAATCGACTGCTTGCTCTTGAGATCAACCCATAACTGAAAGTAAGAAATTTTTTGTCGTATGAGATCGACATATCATAATACCGAAGTAATATTCTTCCAACTGAAAGGATAAGCAAAATAATATAGACCAATATCAATGCAATCGGAATATAATACGGAGACACTGATAGACTGTCCCATTGTTGCATTGTGTAGTCAGCCACAGTTTCAACATAATCTTGAAACAGATCATCAAGTTTTTCGTAGACAAAAGCGATAAAACCGGCAATGATTGCCAATGCTTTCAGATGATTTTGGCAAAGAGCATCTAAAAATAGGTCATAATTTTCATTTCTCTTTTGAAATGTCGGATTAAAGGGAGGTGGCTCTTTTTCAGAAATCACTTTGGGGCGTTCCTCATTATCAATAAGATTTTTGAGATTCTTCCAATCGGATTCATCAAGAATTATTTCGACTTCAGCCCCCTTCGAAGCAAGCGTGTCAAATACAATTCCTCTCATATCAAGCAGACGATACCATAATCCTTGATTTGTACGAAGAGAATGAATTTTTTCAAGTGGAATAGTAGTATTCACTCGCTGGATAATTCCATGAGTAAATATTAGACTACCATCCTTAATATAAAACTTTATCGGATAATAGGCAGCAATGGCTGAAATGAAGGTGAGACCGATTATTATTCCTAAATAGCATAGAATTTCCAACCATGCAGACGACTCCGACCATTTAAAATCAGAATTGATTATGACAATGATGGTGTAGACAATTACTGCACCAAAAATGCCCTTAAATGCCTTGATAAATATTATGAGGAAAGCATTCAATCCCATCCTCTGAGGCTTGGAAAAGTCAGTCATTATCGCGCCTGAGTTTATCAGTTAATAGATTTTTTATTTGTTTTGCAGTTGACTCTGTCAGTCCGGGAATATTTAATGACAAGAAGCCTTGTGCTCCATTGACTATTTCGACAGCATAAAGTTGACATATTTTAGATATTGGGTTTTGCTTTATAGTCACTTGTTGGATTCTGGAAAAAGGGATAGTAATAGTTTTTGTAAAGAATAATCCCGACCGATAGGTGATGTCTTGTTCTCTAAGTGCATATCCCTTGATTTGGTAAGCCCGTGAGATAATGGAAAGGTTGATAGCCAGAGCAATTGCCAATGCGATTTCAAATGAAATACACCACCAAATATTATCTGTCAACAATAGAAATAGACTTAGTCCCATCAAGAATAAATAGGACAAAGCGATTCCTATCACTTGTACTCTTTTATATTTTTCATCGAGATGCTCAAAATTAATTTCCGAGATAGGAGTGATCATCTCCGGATCTAATTTCAGGTTTGTCATAACCATATTTGTTATTTTTTATCGTTTGAATTTGAACAGTTATCTATATAAGATAACAAAACTTAATTAGTTTTCATTAAGGCGACGCCGCTCGAAAAAGGAGCGGGTAAAGAAGATGAAGAGGAAAGCACCGGCTGCTTGCATGATGGCTGTGGCATGGAAAGCCTCGGCAAATCCTATGTTTTCGGCTATGATTCCACCCAAAAGGATTCCTATTCCCATTCCCAAATCCCAGGATATTAGAATAGAAGAATTGGCTGTTCCTCTTTGGTCATGACGTGCTACTTTAATAAACATATTCAGAAAAGCCGGATACATCTGTCCATTCCCCAAGCCTATAAGAAGAGCGGAGAGATAAAAACTCCATGGAGTGACAACAAAAGCAAACATCCCATATCCTACAAGAGAAATCAGCACTCCTATAAGTGCAT
>CAMWQF010000184.1 GCA_947176285.1 uncultured Porphyromonadaceae bacterium | reverse complement strand
TAATTATGAAAACAGCCCATCTTCTCCAGATGACCGACTCCACCTTCCCGGTGGGCACGTTCTCCTTCTCTAATGGTCTTGAGACTGCTTCCCACATGGGTATTGTGCATGATGCCGACACCCTTGAGCAATACACCCGCTCGGTGGCACGACAAGGTGCATTCTCCGACGGTGTTGCCGCCCTCATCGCCTATCGCGCCACTTTAGCAGGCAAACTGGAGGATGTGGAACTTATTGACCGCGAACTGATGCTCTTCAAGATGAACGACGAGGCCCGAATGATGCTCCAGCGCATGGGCAAGAAGCTTGCGGAACTCGGCGTCAAACTGTTTCCTGACTGCAAGATAATGTCAGACTGGCTCGAGGATATAAAGGGTGGGGCAACTCCCGGCACATATCCTATAGCCCAAGGCATTTCTTTTGCCGCAGCCGGACTTAGCGAAGAAGATCTCTTCGCTTCTCATCAGTATGGCGTCATCAACATGGTGCTGAGTGCAGCACTTCGTTGCGTTCGCGTGTCGCACTACGACACACAACTCATCCTTCAGCGCCTCTGTGCTGAATCTGATTCTCTCTTTGAGGAAGCCAAGGACATGACTTTTGAAGACATGAATTCCTTCGTCCCGGAAATGGATATTTTCGCATCACTCCATGAAAAGGGGAATATGCGAATGTTTATGAATTAAAAAAAATATTATGTCAACCTGCAGAATAGGTATAGGCGGCCCCGTAGGATCGGGAAAGACCGCTATTATTGAAGCTATCACCCCTCGCCTTCTTGAGCGCGGGATGAAGGTGCTTATCATCACCAATGATATCGTTACCACAGAAGATGCCAAGCATGTACGCAAAACCCTGAAGGGTATCCTTATGGAAGACCGAATCATAGGTGTCGAGACGGGCGCATGCCCTCACACCGCAGTGCGCGAAGACCCTTCGATGAATATTGCAGCAGTAGAAGAAATGGAGGCCAAGTTCCCTGATGCTGACATAGTGCTGATTGAATCGGGAGGAGACAACCTTACACTCACTTTCTCCCCGGCACTCGTAGACTTCTTCATCTACGTGAT
Source organism: uncultured Porphyromonadaceae bacterium (assembly GCA_947176285.1). Classification (GTDB taxonomy): domain Bacteria; phylum Bacteroidota; class Bacteroidia; order Bacteroidales; family Muribaculaceae; genus Lepagella. Next base: position 4,996 of record CAMWQF010000184.1, on the reverse strand, counting down.
TGATGTGGCTGCAGGGGACAAGATTCCACGCAAAGATGGACCCGGCATCTCACAGAGCGACATCCTCGTCATCAATAAGACTGATTTAGCGCCCTACGTGCATGCTTCGCTCGAGGTGATGGACCATGACAGCCGACTCATGCGCCCCGGCAAGCCATTCATTTTTACCAACGCAATGACCGGCGAGGGCATCAATGAACTCGTAGACCTAATTTTCAAGATGGCTCTTTTTGATAAATAATTTTTCAATTGTGAATTGTGAATTGAGAATTGAGAATTGAGAATTAATTTTGAGTTATCAAATCTGATTCTAAGGATTTTAAACTGAATACGCAGTTATGGCTTTTCTGGAAACATACGAATATACAGACGTTGAGATAGTGAGCTTTGACAATGCTAAAGAGATGAAGCCCTACCTCACAAAACCCCGCGCCATGTATGTCGGGGCTCCCGGCAAACACGGATACCTCCGACTCGGTTTTGAACTCGATGCGGACGGGAAATCCATACTTCGGGATCTTGACAGAAGGGTGCCACTCATTGTGCAACAGGAACTCTACTTCGATGAGGAACTCCCCGGCATGCCATGCGTATATATTCTCTCCTCAGGAGGTCCGAATATCGATGGCGACCGCTACCGCCAGATCTTCACACTGAAGAAGGATTCCATGGCATTCATATCAACCGGAGCTGCCACAAAACTTGCAAAGATGCAAGATAATTACTCCGGACTCCTGCAGACTATACAACTTGATGAAGGAGCATACCTTGAATACCTTCCCGAACCAATCATTCCCCACGCAAACACCCGCTTCATCAGCGACACTCAACTTGTAGTGCATCCGACAGCCACCGTTTTCTACTCGGAGATATACATGGGGGGGCGCAAGTATTACGGCAACGGAGAACTATTCCAATATGATATTCTTTCAGTATGCTCCCACGGCGAACGTCCTGACGGGACTCAGCTCTTCCGCGAGAAGTTTATCATCGACCCGAAGAAAGCACATATCCGCGATATCGGAATCATGCATGGATTCGACATCTTCGCCAATGTCCTTGTCATGACCCCGGAAGAGAATATCCAGCCCATCTACAATGCTGTGGAGGCATTCTACGACCCGAAGCAGAAACTCGCCGCCGGAATCACTCACCTTCCAAACAACGCCGGACTCCTCTTCAAAGTGCTCGGAATGGAGACGGGCCCCGTGAAGAAAATTGTGCGCGAGTTTTGCTCCAAAGTCCGTCAGCAGGTAAAAGGGAAACCGCTGCCCCCTGAGTTCCCATGGCGTTAAATAATTTTGAAATTAGAATTAATTTAAATATACAGTCTAAATTCACTGATATAGATTCTAAATTCCCAATTATCAATTCTAGGTTTCCAATTCTAGATTATCAATACTCAATTAAAATATTATGAAAACCCCAAGATTCATCCAAGCCGCAGCCCCCGTTCTTAATGGCGCAGGGCAAGTAATGTTCCAGCAAAGTGCCTGGACCGGTATTTTCTTTTTGATCGGCATCTTCTGGGGTGCCTATGAATGCCACACGCCCGCTGTAGCATGGGGCGCAGTAGTCGGACTCATCGCCTCCACTATCGCAGGATATCTCCTGGAGCCTGATGGCAAAGGAGGAGCGGCAGGTCTATGGGGTTTCAATGGTATTCTTGTAGGTTGCGCCTTTCCTACATTCCTTGAAGACACATGGCTGATGTGGGCTGCTCTCGTATTCTGCGCTATGCTCTCCACTTGGGTCCGCACAGGCCTCAACAACCTGATGGCACCCTTCAAGATAAACTCGCTCACTTTCCCCTTTGTCTTGCTGACATGGCTTTTCCTGCTGTCATCACGTATTCTTGACGGTATCGCTCCAGCCTCGCTCTCTACTCCGGAACTTGCCGAGCACTTCAATCCGGAACTCTCTGCCTCTTTCGGCGACCTCGTAATCTATTGGCTTAAAGGGATATCACAGGTATTCCTTATCAATTCATGGGTGACCGGCATCCTCTTCATTGTCGGGCTAGCTCTCTGCAGCCGCTGGGCAGCAGTGTGGGCAGCCATCGGCTCAGCCATATCGCTTGCCCTTGCCATCCTCTTCAAGGCTGACGGAGCAGACATAGCAAGCGGACTATTTGGCTTCAGCCCGGTACTTACAGGAATCGCTATAGGCTGCACCTTCTACAACCCTAACGTGAAGTCAGCCGCTTGGGCAGTAGTAGCAATCATAGCCACTTTCTTCATCCAGGCTGCAATGGACGTATTCATGATGCCGTTCGGACTTCCGACATTGACAGGACCTTTCTGCATTGCCACATGGCTTTTCCTCCTTCCGCTTTACAAATTTGACAAGGGAGGCGACATGCATTCTGAATGGGATTCTGAATGGGATAGTTTCGTCAACAAGGTAAAGACTCGCGAATCTGCGAAAAAATAAATCTATTTATTCTGAATACTAAAGAATAACATGCACATGGCAGATGCGCTCGTGTCGCCCGCCATAGCCGTCGGCACAGGAGCAATCGCAGCTACTCTTATTGCAGTCGCTGCTTCAAAAGTGAAACAAATACAAAGAGACGACATCATCCCCTTAATGGGGGTGATGGGCGCCTTCGTATTTGCTGCCCAGATGATCAACTTTTCAATACCCGGAACCGGATCGAGCGGCCACGTAATCGGTGGCATCCTACTAAGTGCAATCTTAGGGCCCTGGGCTGCATTTATCACACTCTGCTCTGTGCTAATAATTCAATGTCTCGTATTCGCTGATGGAGGATTGCTCGCCCTGGGCTGCAACATCCTCAATATGGCAGCCACTTCCTGCCTCATAGCCTATCCTCTCGTCTACCGCCCAATAGCAGGTAAGTCACAGAAGCCATGGCGCATCACTCTTGCGTCAATAGCTGCATCAATCATAGCTCTTGAGATTGGAGCTGCCGGAGTCACACTCGAGACAGAACTATCCGGGATCACTGCCCTCCCTACTTCAATCTTCCTCGCCTTCATGCTTCCTATCCATCTCGCCATAGGAGCCATTGAGGGTATTGCTACAGCCGCCGTGCTTTGCTTCATAGCAAAATACAGACCGGAGACCCTCTTCAGCGAGAGCCTGAATCAAGAGAAATCTGCTTCTGAAAGCAAAGGGAAGGGAAGAAACATACTGATTGGGTTCGGCATCGCTACACTAATTTTCGCCGGTGCATTCACGTGGCTCGCGTCTGCCAATCCTGACGGCCTGGAATGGTCGATCGAGAAAGTATCCGGAATTTCAGATATGCCCTCCGCCACTCCTGCCACTGCATTCATGCCGGACTATGACTCCCGCTTCGCAGGCATTGTCGGGGCTCTCATCGTAATGGTAATGCTTTGGGCAATCACCACTATCATATTCCACCGTATTCACGCGGCTAACCATCAGCCCTCCTCCAAAGGCAAATAATGAAGCCAACACGCCTCGAGAAAGCAATCACTATTTTAAATGCCAGGCAAATGAAGCCTGACGAGCGGTCGCATATAGGAGATATCGATGCGCGTGCATTGCTTATAGTGACGGTGGTATATATCGTGTTAATGCTCAGTGTGCCGCTTCATAGAACTGACACCATCATCTGGTTTGCGGTATACCCGATCATCTCAGCCCCATTGGCTCATATCCCATACGAGAGACTATTTCGGAACTCCCTTTACGTTCTCCCGCTACTCTTCTTCATAGGCATTTTCAATCCTATCTATGACCGGCAGCCGGCATTCATTGTTTTTGGACTGACAGTTTCTGTGGGTTGGATAAGTTTCATATCCATACTCATCCGCGGACTTCTAGCCACCCAAGCATTGCTTCTATTGATACGAGTAGCCGGTTTCAACGAAATGTGCGACTCCATGCGGCGTTTAGGGTGTCCCGAGATAATTACCACCCAGTTGCTGATGGTATACCGCTATCTCTCAGTCCTACTTCAGGAAGCATTGACAATGCAACAAGCCCGTATGGCACGATCTTACGGCAAAAGTTCATTTCGAGCATCGATGTGGGGACAATTTGTAGGTCAATTGCTTTTGCGAACCATCGAACGAAGCCGACGCGTCAACATGGCAATGAAAGCGAGAGGATTCAATGGATCTCTCAGTGCCTCCCCTCCTTCGCACTGGGACACAGCAGCCACAGTCTACTGCATGATATGGATTCCCTGCATCTTCGCACTCAGATTTCTCGATGTTTCCTCCTTATTATTAACACTTTTTGCTTATCACCAATGAATATCCCCGCCATTGAGTTTAATGATGTATGCTTTTCTTATCCGGGAGGACAAGAAGTGCTACGCCACATATCCTTTACAATACATCCCGGAGAAAAGGTTGCGCTTGTTGGGCTAAATGGCTCCGGAAAATCCACTCTTTTGCTGCATACGAACGGACTGCTGTTGGCAGACAACGGCACAGTGGCGGTCAATGGGAAAGTTATCGATAGAAAAAACTTAGATGATTGCCGAAGATATGTTGGTATGGTGTTTCAGAATTCCGATGACCAACTATTTATGCCAACAGTAGAGGCTGACGTGGCATTTGGCCCACGAAATATGGATCTGCCTGAAGATGAAGTGAAAAAACGAGTAGACGAAGCATTGCGCACTACGGGCTGCTTGGCATTCCGCGAGAGTGCCCCCTACCATCTTTCAGGAGGACAAAAAAAGATGGCATCTATCGCCACCGTACTATCAATGGAACCGGATATATTGGTATTTGACGAGCCGACCTCCGGACTCGACTTCGCAGCAGAGGCACAGCTCATCGGTATTGTAGACAGACTTCCCCATACCATGCTGATGTCGACCCATGACATGGATCTTGCCCGCCGCCTATGTTCACGCGCCATTCTGATGGATCACGGAGCTATCGCCTACGACGGCCCCATAGACACACTACCCTACCCCCTTATCTCCACTCTGTGAAAGTTTCGGCTATACACGCAAATTTTCGCATATATTACCAAATCCTTAAGGCTA
>CAMWQF010000183.1 GCA_947176285.1 uncultured Porphyromonadaceae bacterium | reverse complement strand
TATCTTAATTTATAACAATTAGAAACGTAAAGTTTCAGTCAATCGAGATATTTTTTCAGCAAAGCTTCATCTCAGATCCACAATTTCCACCTTCGGATACTTTGATTTTGGGTAAATAAAAGTTGCATCTGGCAACTTTAAATCTTTCTTAACCTGAGAAATTGTAACTGTTACTATTTGTCCGGAACTCGGAATGATTACTAGTTTAGAAGGGAAAATAGAACCATCGGGAATAGTGACATGAACACTTTTATAACCTAATTTCTTAGATTTTGGAGTCAGTACAATAGTTTTTGACCCTTTATTCTGGGTCTTGGCAAAAGCAGCAGTAAAATTTGCTGTATATGAATTTACAATAGAAAGAGGATTTGCCTCAGCAATTTCCTGAGCAGTCGGAGTCATAAGCGTTGTCTCTGAATTTCGAACATTATATGTCCACATATTCTTTCCGTCATACCATGTCGATGCAGAAGATGTCTGCAATGCAAATTTTTTTCCGGACGCCTTAATTGTCCCCGACACCTTCTGAGAACCATAGTCAAGAGTAAATGCAGCTGTGATACCAGAAGATCCATTAATTCCTGCAGCAGCCTTTTTGAGAATCCCATCTGCTGTCTCTGCTCCATTTGACGAAATAGAAAATGCCAAAATCACTACTATTCCCAATATATACCTTAAAAACCTATACATATTTATTTTTCAAACTTAATTTATTAAAAACTATCATGATAGCCCAAGAGTAGCCAAAAGGTCTTCAAAAGCCATCGCATCCATAAGGACACTTCTTGGTTTTCCACCTGTAGCCGGACCTACTACTCCATATGCTTCAAGCTGATCCATTATCCTTCCGGCTCGATTGTAGCCTATCTCATAACGCCTTTGCACGGCTGATGTGGAAGCGGTGCCACTCATTATCACCTGTCGTCCAACCTCAGGGAAAAGAGGATCGAGTTTTCCTACACTCGCAGCATCTATCTCTGCAGTATCTCCATCTCCCCCAATCTGAGGTTCAGGAAGAATATAGGGTCCTTGTGGATAAGGCTGACGAGCCACATAGTCGCAAACCTCCTCCACTTCAGGAGTATCTACAAAGGCACACTGCACTCGCACCATTTCGCCATTGTTGCTGATAAGCATATCGCCCCTTCCTATCAATTGCTGCGCTCCTGTAGCATCAAGGATTGTCTTTGAATCAACACCCGAACTTACCTTAAATGCAATACGCACCGGGAAGTTAGCCTTAATCATACCTGTGATGACATTAGTGGAAGGACGCTGAGTGGCAATTATCACATGAATTCCAACTGCTCGCGCAAGTTGGGCAAGACGTGCTATAGGGAGTTCCACTTCTTTTCCAGCTGTCATGATAAGATCTGCAAACTCATCTATTATCACTACTATATATGGCATATAACGGTGACCTTCTCTCGGATCAAGTTTCCGCTCCTTAAATTTCTCGTTGTATTCTGTCACTTGACGTACAAACGCCTTCTCAAGAAGCATATATCGCTCATCCATCTCAGCGCAAAGTGAACTGAGTGTAGCCACCACATTTTCCATATTGGTGATAATGGGTTGCGGTGCATTCGGTATTTTAGCAAGATAGTATTTTTCTATTTTTGCATATAGCGAAAACTCCACACGCTTTGGGTCTACCATCACAAACTTCAGTTCTTCCGGTCTCTTTGAATAAAGAAGAGAAGTTACGATAGCATTTAGACCTACAGACTTTCCTTGACCCGTTGCGCCTGCCACAAGAAGATGAGGCATCTTGGCGAGGTCGGCAATATAAACGTCATTTGAAATTGTAGAACCCAACGCCACCGGAAGTTTATATTTGGAATTCTGATATGCCTTCGATTGAATTATGGTTCTCATCGACACTGTTTGCGCCTCTTTGTTTGCAACCTCGATACCGACTGTGCCTTTACCCGGGATAGGGGCAATGATACGTACTCCATTAGCAGCCAAAGAAAGAGCTAGGTCGTCGACAAGGTTTCGTATTTTTGCAATCTTGACTCCAGTATCCGGACGAATTTCGTAGAGTGTCACCGTAGGTCCTACAGTAGCCTCTATGCTCGTGATTGGAATTCCAAAGTCAAGCAATGTCTGCTTTATCTTCTGTTTGTTTTCGAGAAGTTCATCGGCATCTACAGAAATCTTATCTGAGCCAGGACGCAAATAATCTGTAGGTGGGAATTTATATTCATGAGTGAAAAGTTGCGTATCATAAGAGACTCCGGTGTCTGTGGAACCTTTTTCTATTTGATTCACATTGACAGTCATCACCTGCTCCATAGGTTCTTCCGTCGCCACAATATTATCTTGATTTAATGCGGTTGCATTCTGAGGCTCCAAAGCATTCTTCTCTTCATTGCTTTCAGAAACATTTTCTTTCTCATAAATTGAAGTTTCAGAAGATTCTTCCTCATTTTGCTCGATAGAATCAAAATCCTGATCTGACTCCGGAACATTATGCGTTTCAATAGAATGATCCGCAATAGGAGATTCTTGCGATGCAACATTATTGTCGCTATCAGCCTGTTCCTCTGAGTCAGTTGGATACTCAACTTTCTCTTCCACATACTGATTATAGTCGTAAGGTTCTTCAGAAATGGCAAGTGACTCCGGATCATCGTATAGTAAACTTGCAAATGACTCAGAATCATCATCTTCTTCCAGATCATGAAGATCGAAAATCGTGTCTGCATTAGGATCAAACTCTACTTTTTCTACTGTCGGACCAACCTCATTTTTTACCGGATTTTCCATCCCTTCTTCGGAAAGAGTAGTGTCTGGCACATCTTGTGATCTGATTTCTTTTTCTTCTTTCTCCTCTGCTTCAAGTTGGGCTTCTCTCATCATTCGCCGTTTTTCATCATAGGCACGTTTCTTTTTCAATATCCACTTTATGGCATCACGTAAACAAATCACAACAAAAATAGCCACAAGCACAATTGAAATAATGATGGCTCCACTCCATCCGATATAGTGATAGATTATTTCATTAATATACCTGCCATGATAACCTCCCCAATTCACGTCAGTATCGAGTCCGAGGGAAAGCATACCTATCACCACGCTTAGAGTAATGAAAGCGATAAGGGATTTCAATGTAAAATCAAGAATACGAAATTTTGGATATCCTATAAGAAGTTTCATGGATATGCAAAGAAGCCATACCACAACGACAAACGATCCTACTCCAAAACCTTGGTTGAACAGCAATTCAGTGATACGCGCTCCCCCTTCTCCCGCATCGTTTCCTACAGCAACCATTGCATCTGAAGGAGCATTCACGAGACTCTGGTCGGCTACACATGTGCCCAAATAGGAGAAGAAAGCAACGCCAAACCAAAATCCAAGTCCACCGAATATTATACCAATTACTGATCGGGTGACAGTCGAATTTAGCCAGTCGTTAAAGACTTTCCATACAGATTCAGTAGGTTGCTTTTCTTTTGTTTTGTCAGCTTTTTCTTCTGATTTGCCTTTTTTCTCCTTTACAGGGTTCTGGACTTTTCCTTCTATAGTATTTTCATTAGCCTTTTGCCTACGCCTTCTTTTCCCGGATTCAGGAGCCGAGACAGCCTCATGTTGAGGTTGGGGCATATTTGACTCAGGATTGTCATCACCGTTCGGTATTTCAGGCGAATAATTATAGTAGTTTTCCATATGGAGGGATCGATGTGGGTTGGTTTTTGATGCTCAAACATAAATTGGAATGCAAAATTAGTAAAAAAAATCGGTATAATTGAAAAAAATTTGTTAACTTCGCATTTGAAATGAAACCGACAAGAATAGCAGGGCTTGCCATACTCGCTCTTTTATGGGTGTGGCTAAGCGTTGGGCTGCTCACGTCCGCAGATGGATTCAACCTTAAAAATATCCTTATAGCGGCCATGAGCGGTATCATTATCTTCGTGCCCCTTTATAAAAAATACGTTGGGGGCGATAAGAAATAGCAAAAAATGAAACAGGAATCTGTAAATATACCCATAAAAACGGCAGGGAAATCCGGTTATGGACTTCTCGACAACATATCGCAACCGTCCGACGTACGCAAGTTGCGTCTTGACCAATTGCCAGAGTTGTGCTCCGACATAAGGCGTTTTCTTATTGACCACCTCTCTGTGAATCCCGGTCATTTTGCATCCAGTATGGGTGCGGTAGAGATAATTGTAGCACTCCATTATGTCTACGACACTCCAAGCGATCATCTGTTTTGGGATGTAGGTCATCAGGCATATGCCCACAAGATACTCACAGGAAGAAAAGAGGCTTTTGCTAATCAAAGAAAAAAAGGGGGCATAAGTGGATTTCCAACCCCTTTAGAATCAGAATATGATACTTTCACTACGGGCCATGCCTCAAATTCGATTTCGGCTGCACTGGGACGTGCTATTGCCGACAGAAACACACCCGGGAAAGAGAATAGTAAGACAGTAGCCATCATTGGAGACGCTTCTATAAGCGGAGGATTGGCATTCGAAGGTCTTAACAACGTTGCCAATAATGCCAATAATCTTCTAATTATCTTGAATGATAATGAGATGAGTATAGATGCCAATGTAGGTGGACTACACGCATATCTTTCGGAATTATCTACTTCTGCAGGCTACAATAAATGGAGGGCAAGACTCTACAATGCGTTCCGACGGAAAGGTGTAGTCACAGAAGAAGGTAAAGGAAGAATCCAACGATTTGCAAATTCCGTAAAGAGTCTTGTAAGTGGTAAGCAAAACATCTTTGAAGGTCTCAATATAAGGTATTTCGGACCATTTGACGGTCATGATGTAATAAATATAGTCAAGATACTCAATGACATAAAGGATATGCAGACCCCTCGCCTGCTCCATCTTCATACTGTGAAAGGGAAAGGCTACAAGCAGGCTGAAGAAAATCCGGCTAAATGGCATGCCCCAGGCTTGTTTGATCCGGAGACGGGAGAAAAAATCTGTAAAGATTCGTCAAATAGTCCACTCCCCTGGCAAGAGGTGTTTGGTCGTACACTTGTCGAACTTGCCAAAAATGATGATAGAGTCATGGGAGTGACTGCTGCTATGCCAAGCGGAACATCCATCTCGAGAATGCTTTCAGAATTTCCTGATCGCACATTCGATGTTGGAATTTCTGAAGGGCACGCCGTGACATTCTCTGCAGGACTTGCCACAGGAGGGAAACGCCCGTTCACAGCCATATATTCCACTTTCTTGCAGCGCGCATATGACAATATTGTAAATGACGTATGCATTCAGGGACTCCCGGTCACCTTATGCATAGACAGGGCAGGAATAGTTGGTGAGGATGGAGTCACCCATCATGGACTCCTCGACATTGCATATCTAAGGTGCATTCCCAATCTGAAAGTAGCCGCTCCAGCCGATGAAGAGACTCTTCGCAATCTGATGTATACATCCCTTCAATCTGACGGACCAATGGCGATCCGCTACCCAAGAGGGAAAGCGACTACTAAGGAATGGGAAACTGAGATGAAGCAGATAGAAATTGGGAAAGGAAGAATCATCAATGAAAATGATTCGGAAATAGCGATTCTTACAATCGGTCCTGCCCTTCACGATGCTAAGAAAGCCCAGAAAAATCTTGAATCTCAAGGGATAAAAACAGACCTATACGACATGATTTGGGTGAAACCGCTCGACACTTCTCTTCTTAAGAAGATAGCAGACTCTCATAAGGTGATTATCACTGTAGAAGATGGCGTGAAGACTGGTGGATTCGGCACTGCGGTGACTGAATGGTGCCGCGACAACAATCCTGATTTGAAAGTGATAGTTCTTGGTGCGCCGGATTCCTGGGTGAAACATGGTACTGTTAGTGAACTCAAACACGAATGCGGTTATGATGCTGACGGAATCGAAAATGCTGTCATAACAGCACAATCGGGTCTATAAACTGTTATTACGACTATGAAAATCATCATAGCAGGTGCCGGCGAGGTGGGGACCCACCTTGCAAAGATGCTGAGCAATGAGAATCAAGACATCATTCTGATCGATAGCGACCAGCAAAAACTTGATTCTCTGGATTCTCATTATAATCTGATGACCTTATGCGGATCCACGT
>CAMWQF010000182.1 GCA_947176285.1 uncultured Porphyromonadaceae bacterium | reverse complement strand
GTTTCAATCACCCTTGTCATGATGCTTGTGTTTATCCCGGTATCATTCCTGAGCGGAACTTCCGGTATTTTCTACCGCCAGTTTGGTCTCACCATGGCAATGGCTATCGGTCTTTCTGCCATCAATGCGTTAACCCTCTCCCCTGCCCTTTGCGCACTCTTCCTTAAGCCTCACAAAGTGGAGGCAGGCGATGAGGATCCATTAGGAGGCTACGATGTGGAAAGCAGGAAGAAAGAGAAAAAAGAAAAGATGAATTTCCTTCAGAGGTTCTTCTATTGGTTTAACGTCTCTTTCGATGCACTTCTCTCCAAGTACAAGATTGCCACTACATGGTTTATAAACCACAAGATAGTTTCATTTGCCACAGTGGCAGTTGCCATCGGCATACTTGTATGGCTGATGAACATCACCCCGACCGGACTTGTGCCAACTGAAGATACCGGAACAATCATGGGAGCCGTTACGATGCCTCCCGCCACATCGCAGGAACGCACTCAGGCAGTAATGGACGAGATGGACTCCATCATAGGCTCTATCCCGGAGGTAAAGAGCCGTACAGCCATCACCGGCTACTCCTTCATCGGCGGCCAGGGTAATACTTATGGATCTTTCATCATCAAGTTGAAACCATGGGACGAGCGCAAAAAGCCCGGACAGTCAGCATCCGGAGTATTGCAGCAACTATATGGAAAAGCTGCAGGAATTAAGGATGCAAATATTATGTTCTTCCAGCCTCCTATGATTTCAGGCTACTCCGCTACCAATGGTTTTGAACTTAAACTTGAGGACAAGACGGGAGGATCACTTGATGATTTCTTTGCAGTATATCAGAAGTTTATTGGTGTTCTGAACGCTCAGCCTGAGATTCAGATGGCATATTCCACCTTCAACCCGACATTCCCACAATATCTCGTTGAGATAGATGTGCCGAAAGTGAAGCAGGCAGGTCTGACCCAGAATGCCATCCTTTCCACACTGCAGGGATATTATGGTGGTATGTATATCTCCAACTTCAACTCTTACGGTAAACTCTATCGCGTCATGATGCAAGCATCTCCCGATGCTCGCGTCAGTCCGGAGACCCTGAAACAGATAAAGGTGCGCAATGGCAACGAAATGGCACCAATCGACAATTTCGTGCATCTGAAGAGAATATATGGACCGGATATCATCAACCGTTTCAATATGTTCACATCTATCAATGTGACCGGCACACCCGCTGCAGGATATTCATCAGGTCAGGCTCTGCAGGCAATTGCGAGAGTTGCGGAAGAAACTCTTCCAAGAGGTTTTGACTTCGAATACTCCGGCATGAGCCGCGAGGAGGCATCGGGAAGCAGCGGAAGCACCGGCATGATCTTTGTGCTTATCCTTATGTTTGTCTACCTCATTCTTTCTGCCCAGTATGAAAGTTATCTGTTGCCATGGGCTGTAATCCTGTCTGTGCCATTCGGACTTATGGGAACATTCCTATTCGCTCATTTCCGCGACATAGCCAACAACATCTATTTGCAAATTGCTCTCATCATGCTTATCGGTCTTTTGGCAAAGAACGCAATCCTTATCGTTGAGTATGCCCTTGACCGCCGCCGTACAGGCATGAGCATCTTGAAAGCTGCAATCCAGGGCGCTGAGGCACGTCTGCGACCTATTCTAATGACATCCCTTGCCCTTATCATCGGTCTGCTTCCTCTGATGTATGCCTCCGGTGCCGGAGCAAACGGCAATCAAGCTCTTGGCACAGGTGCCGTAGGAGGTATGCTTATCGGTATGATTCTCCAAGTGCTTGTGGTGCCATCTCTTTTCGTGGCATTCCAGAAACTCCAGGAGAAATTCACACCTCAGAAATGGAGCGATAAAGACAATACCAAGATCAAGAGCGAACTGGAACAATACACCCTTAACAGAGAATAAGACGATGAATAAGATCATTAATATCACCTGTATGTCGGCAATCGCCCTATTGATGAGCAGTTGCCACATCTACAACAAATACCAGCTTCCTCAGGACAATGCCGTTGCCGCCGATTATCGTCAGGCAGTAGAGAATCAAGACTCCACAGGGCTGGCATACATGGGATGGCGCGAGATTTTCACTGACCCGATTCTTCAAGGCTATATTGAACAGGCTCTCAACAACAACACCAGTCTTGAAAATGCGAAATTGAATGTGGATATTGCCAAGGCACAGCTTAAGGGAGCTAAACTATCCTATTTACCTTCCCTTGCTTTCACGCCTAATGGAGGCACCGCTTCCTACGGCGGCAGCCATATGAACTGGAGTTACACACTGCCTTTAGCTGCAAGTTGGGAAATCGATGTATTCGGCAAAATCCTCAACCGCAAGCGAGGTGCCAAGGCAAGTCTTGAGCAAACCCAAGCATATGAGCAAGCCGTACGCTCTCAGATCGTGACCGGAGTGGCTTCCACATATTATTCGCTTGTGCTCCTTCATCAACAACTTGACCTTTCAAAACGCACTGCTGCGATTTGGAAAGACCAGGTAGCCACTATGGAGCAACTTAAGCAAGCCGGTGCCACTACAGAAGCAGCCGTTGTACAGAGTCGTGCCAACTACTACAATATCCTTGCTTCGATACCTGATTTGGAGCAGCAGATCACTATAGTAAACAATTCTCTTTCAGTGCTGCTCAACACATATCCCTCAGATTGGAATGTAAGTTCAAGCCTCGATTTGACTCTTCCTTCGGAAGCTATCTCGGGAGTACCGATGAATTACCTTGCCACCCGTCCGGATGTAGCGGCTTCTGAAAGGGCTTTGGCATCTGCTTACTACGCAGTAAGTTCTGCTCACGCGAATTTCTACCCATCTTTATCCATTTCAGCACAAGGAGGATTCACTAATCTTCTCGGATCAATGATCACAAATCCGGGGAAATGGTTCATACAGTTGGCTGGTCAGTTATCCGCTCCCCTCTTCTCTCGCGGACAGAATATCGCTCAGTTGAAGGCGGCAAAGGCTCAGCAAGAACAGGCTATGAATAACTTTGAGAATACAGTTATGTCGGCGGCAGCAGATGTGAGTGATGCTCTCGTGAAGATCAATAAAAGCACAGAAAAGAAGAGGCTCGTTGATCTTCAGGTTGCGGAACTTGAAAAGTCGGTAGAATACACCAACGAACTTTTCATTCTCAACCATCAGACCAGTTATCTTGAAGTGCTGACTGCACGCAGCAGCCTGCTTCAGGCTCAATTGGCAAGCCTTAGCAGCTGGCATGCCCGCACTTCAGCACTCATCAGCCTCTACCAAGCAGTAGGAGGTGGCAGATAAATTTATTATTGTCGGACAAGTACGATCGGAGGCTCCGGTAAGGCTTGTCCGACAAAAAAAGACACCAGAAAAACTCAAGCAATATGAATAATATATCACCATTAGCATTCGTGCATCCGGAAGCAAAACTTGGCGATAATGTCACAGTCGGTGCTTTCGTCTATATCGACCGTAATGTAGAAATTGGCGACAACTGTTTCATACACTCCCACACAAGCATCCTTTCAGGAGCAAGAATCGGGAAAAACAACCGTATCTATGAAGGGTGCGTTATAGCCGCAACTCCGCAGGATTTCCGTTGGAAAGGAGAGGAATCATACGTCATTATCGGTGACAACAACCGTATCCGAGAGCATGTGATCATTAACCGCAGTATCCATGAAGGAAAAGCCACCAGCATTGGAAACGGTTCTTGCGTAATGGCTCAATCTCACATTGGACATGACTCTTCTATCGGAAATCAGTGCGTATTGGGAAATGGAGTAAAGATAGCGGGAGACTGCAAAATCGGGGATTGTTGCATTTTCTCGTCGGGCGCTCTTGTGCATGAGGGATATGAAGTGGGTGACTATGTGCTTGTGAAAGGAGGTTGCCGTGTGACCGGGAATGTTCCCCCTTACGTGGTGATGGCTCACAATCCTATTTCCTACTTTGGTGTGAATTCGTTTATTCTTGGACGAGCCGGATTTAGCGATGAGATCATTGACGATATTGCCAAGAGTTATCGGCATATTTATCAGTCAAGTATTGCTCTCCACCATGCATGCAAGAGAATCAAGGAGGATGTAGACGACGGCAAGGAACGTCAGAATATCCTGTCATTCTTGAAGCGCAACAACTACGAAATAGCCGCCAAGATGAATTTCGAAGACTTCGATTAAGTAATACTCCAAACATCACAACTACATAACCATCAGCTTTCGCAAGCGAAAGCTGATTTTTTTTATTTTTAGACTAAAAAATTTGCATACTCTGACAAATTTGACTAATTTTGAAATCTCAAACAAAACTACGATAACAAATCATGGAAATAGACGGTAAGATCATACTCGACCTTGGCATGCAGTCAGGGATATCCAAGGCAGGCAACCAGTGGAAGAAAAAAGAATGGGTGTTGGAAACTTTTGGACAGTACCCCAAAAAGGTTAAATTTCACGTATTTGGTGACAAAGCCGACACAATGAACATTGAGGTAGGCAACTCATATACTCTTTCCGTTGACGTCGAAAGCCGTGAATTCAACGACCGTTGGTATACAGACATCAGTTGCTACGCAGTGCGTCCATACGTGCCGGGAGGCGTTCCTCCTCAGGGAGCATATCCTCAGCAAGGCTACCCACAGCAGGGATATCCACAGCAACCTTACGCTCCACAACAGACTTATGCTCCACAAGCCGCCGCTCCTCAACCGTACGCCCCTCAGGCTGCCCCCCAACCTTTCGGCGGCGACGCTTTCCCACCGGCTCCGACTCCCGACGGATATGATGCAGGAGACTCAACCGACGACCTCCCCTTCTAACTTTAATAAAAGAAATATGATAAAGACCCGGTGAAATCCGGGTCTTTTATTTTGCTATATGAATTATTTTTCATACCTTTGCCACCGATATAAATACATTATTAACCAAACTTGTTTTTTACACCATGAAAAAACTTTTATTATCATTAGCAGTTGTCTCGATATTATTGGGACTCGCTTCATGTAGCGGTGACGGTAAACCTCTGACTGCTTCATCTGCTAAATCAGCACTCAAGAAAGATGCTGCTTTTGCCAAGGACTCACAAGTGGCTTCTTTCGAAGTCGGATTCCAGGAAGTTTCTGAAGATCAACTCCAGAATCTTGCGCGCCTTAAGGCTGCCGGGGTAATCGACTATACTGCAGAGGCAGTAAAGGAAACTCGCTATGAATCTTATGGCAACTACTGGACAGGATACTACAAACGTCCTTACGAAGTGACTCATATTTTCGCTGATGTCAAACTAACTCCGGAAGGAGAAAAACTAGTTATTGAGAATCCTACAGAATTGAGAGAAGATCAGATAAAGGATTTTGCCGCCAATAAGGACTACGAAGAAAAGGTGCCTGATTATATGTCAGCTTCCGACTATAGTTTTTCAGATGCTCCGGCACCGGCACAACCGGTAGAAGAAGTCGTGGAAGTAGAAGAAGTCGTGGAAGAAGTTGCTGATTCTGCAGATGTAGAAGTAGAAGCAGTAGAAGTTGAGACTCCGCAACCAAAGAAACCGGAGCCTAAAAAGGAAGCAGATCCAAATGCAGCATATCAAGCCAAGTTGGATCGTGTGAACACCACCACAGTTAAAGTTCTTCTTGGTCGCTTTGAAATAGTAAAAGTGAAAGAAGTATTATGCACAGAAGACATGTTTAAAGACGGTCGTGGTTCATGCACTGTCCTCTATAAATTTGTCGACAAAACTCCATTTGGCTTCGTATTTAACGCACCACAAGAAAACTACATCCAGTCTGCAAAAGTCAACCTAATCCACTATCAAGACTTAGGCTGGACTCTGGTACCCGACAACGACTGATCCCTCCCCCAAATACACCGAAAGAGACCGTCCTCTACGGATGGTCTCTTTTTTTACACCATTTTTTCATAATCTCACTTTTCCAGACTTCGTCAATGCGTACACCAAATCAGGGTTCGCAGAATTAGTAAATCTTTGAATTTTATCAAAATATAAATTTGTTATCTTTTGAGTGACGAAGTCAGGAAAAGGGGGTGCATGTAGTATTCATATTGTTCTACTTGGAATTCTCTTTATGCTATTCTTAAACATATTGGGATTATC
>CAMWQF010000181.1 GCA_947176285.1 uncultured Porphyromonadaceae bacterium | reverse complement strand
GGTCATGACCTGAATGGGAACTACTACAGTGCCTACACTGACGATTTTGGATACACGACCGTCACTACTTACTGATAACAGCTATGAAGACAGCAATAAAGATAATTGGTGGAATTTTTCTTGCCTTGATGGTTGTCGGCAATCTTGCAAAGACGATTGCAAAAACGTCCTATGAAAATTCCATTGAGGCTCAGGTTAAAAGAGCAAACAGTGATTGTCCGATTCCGGTCGCAAATGGTGTAGGACAAGTTTCATCCATCAAGTTAGAAAATGAATTCCTGACATATTACATTGACTATAAACCGGGATTTGCCAATATAAATGCTTTAAAATCAAATCCGGATGCAACACGAGATATGTTTTATTTATCATTTGTAGCGTTGCAGGCACAAGGTAGTTATGTAAAGAAAATGATGTCTGAACTTCTGAAAAAGAATATTGGTGTTTGCATAGTAATCTCAGATAGCAGAGGCTCTCGTTTTCAGTCAGATCTCACTCCTGCCTATATATCTGAAATGAATCACCGTATTACCATAAATCCATCTGAGGCCCTGCATGAAGCCCTCAAGCTCAAGATTCAAATAGAGAGCAGTGGATTCCCAATACAAGCTGATGAAGGAATGATTATAACCGGTATGTCTTTGGAAGATAACAACATTATTGTTATAGCAGAATTAGATGAAAACATCTATGATATCAATCTTCTTAAATATGCATCAGATGATTTTGGCAATACTCTTTTAGATGAAGCAAATAATGGAGATACGGAACTTGGTGCATTGCTTGACCTTTGCAAAATATCCCATACGGAATTGACATACAGAATGATAGGTTCCAAAAGCAGAAACTACTGCGATATAAACATATCAAGTAATATAATCAGACAAAACCGAGTCGTTCCACCACAAGTTAATATTCATTGACATGAACTCCATTTACTACGAAATAATCAATGAGATACAGAGACTAAGACAACTGAAGCAATTAGTCATAGAAGAGGATTTCAAGCAATGCGATATAAATGCATCAAATATATGCTTGTCTGCAGATATACTTCTTATTCCATTGTACTGGTACATAGCTTCCTCTCAACATGAACGAATTCAACCAATGGAAGAATATATACGTTCCTCAGTATCAAACTTTGATAAAAAGGCTCATCTGCTAATCCCACGTATTATTGAGCGTACAAAGGAACTGGACAACCTCTATATATCTAAGCCATTCGAACAATACAGAGATTTATTGAAAAAATGTTTTCCCCAATACACTATTAACTTCATGCAAAAATGAAACTTACCAGTATCTTGACAATTATTATTGTCGCCATCACAATTGTTCTTCCTTTTGAAACTTTTGGTCAAAACAATAGTGAATATTCTTTCAATCGGGGGATGGAAGAATATCGTGCAGAAAACTATTCATCAGCTCTTGAATGGTTTCAAAAAGCCGTATCTCAAAATCCTCACAATGCTTTGGCCAATATGTACGTTTCGATATTGAAACAGGCCGACGAACAATATGGAATGGCCCTTTCTGCTATAAATCGCGCCATCAAAAGTATTCCCAAGAAAGACAAAGAAATGCTTGCCTCGGCTTATGCTATACGCGGAGACATATATGTCGAAATGGGGGACACAATTAAAGGATTAGAGGATTTTGCATTTGCTGTAAAGTCAGACCCAACAAACCGTGCGATTTATAAAAATCGTGGACAAATATATTATGAGCAAGGCAAATATGACCTTTCAGACGCGGACTATAAGAAGATGTCCGAATTAGATCCCGGTGACGTTTTGGGATATATGGGAATTGCACGTAATGCTATTGATCAAAAGAAGTGGAATGACGCGATTACTCTTTTGGACTATGTGATAAAACTTTCTCCGGACTATTCTTCAGGTTATTCATTCCGTGCAGATGCTTATATCAATATCGGTAAAAATAGTGAAGCCGCTGACGATATCGTTAAGGCACTATCAATTAACGGAGATCGCAAGGCACATTATCTTATGGTTAATGCTGATAAAACATTATATCCAACATTGAAAGCAAAACTTCAAATTCAAGCGAATAAGGATAAAAACGATGGTTCGTGGTATTATTATCTCGGCCAACTTGCCGAAGTAAATAATCGTTATAAGGAAGCTGTCAATTATTATACTAAGGGATACGACATAGATGCAAACTCAATCTTCCTTGAAAAGATAGCCGACTGTTACTTCGCGCTTGGCGACTATCATGCGGCTCTTAACTTTGTAGACAGAGGTCTAGCAATGGCTGCCGACGATGATGATCTAATAATGTCTAAAGGTGATATACTTAACGAAATGGGTCGTCATGACGAGGCTATTCGTATGCTTGATTCATTCATTGATAAGAACCCTGAGTTTGGATATGGCTATTATCGCCGT
This sequence comes from uncultured Porphyromonadaceae bacterium, assembly GCA_947176285.1. GTDB lineage: Bacteria > Bacteroidota > Bacteroidia > Bacteroidales > Muribaculaceae > Lepagella. The sequence continues at coordinate 3,705 of CAMWQF010000181.1, read as the reverse complement.
GGCTGGTATAAGGATGAAAAAGGAGATCGGGAAGGTGCTATCGATGATTATACCATGGCAATCTCTCTTGATCCATCTTATGCCTACTCATACATTGGTCGCGGTCGTGATTACGAAATGCTGGGTCAAAAGGAATTAGCGGTAGCTGATTACCGAAAGGTAATTGAACTCGAGACAATTCCAAACGACAACTCATGTGCTCAATACGCTTTCCTTTTCTTAGGAGAAAAAGACAAAGCCATTGATTTTATGAGTCGTTATTTGGAGAACTCCAATAGTAGAACTGGCGGAACATATGACGCCGCATGTTTATACGCCCTTATGGGTGAAAGTGAAAAGGCATTGAAGTACCTCGAACAAGCTTTAGAACGTGGATACCGTCGATTCGCGCATATGGAAGTTGACCGCGACTTGGAAAATATTAGAGGATTGTCAAAATATAAGGAACTAATTGACAAATACAAGCGAATACAAGAGACTGAAAATACAATCATCGATGAGAATATTTCTTCCTCTATGACGTATTCTAAGGTTAATGAAATAATTGAAATCCCTTTTACAAAAGAAAGCGGGGTCGCAAAAGTTAAGTGCAATATAAATGGACTTCCGTTGCATTTTGTTTTGGATACTGGTGCAGCTGATGTTACTATGTCAATGGTTGAAGCAAATTTTATGTTGAAGAATGATTATATCAAACCATCTGATATTGTTGGTTCAGCTCGCTATATGGATGCTAATGGCGATATTACAGAAGGAACGGTTGTTATTCTACGGAATGTGAATTTTGGCGGTCTTGAACTGGATAATGTTCGAGCCTCTGTTATAAGGAATCAGAAGGCACCACTACTTCTAGGTCAGTCTGTCCTTGGCCGGCTTGGAACCATAGAGATTGATAACTCCAAATCTGTTCTTCGAATCACAGCCCATCAATAAAAGTTTTGATTTCTGTTAACCTTTTGACAACTCAAATCATAAAAGAGTGACGGAAGCAATAACATAGTCTCTTGTGGTGCTACTACTCGTCTATGTTGCCGTTTTAAGTTGAATAAATAACAGAAAACGACATGGAATCGAAACAAGAAAGAATAAATATTGACAAGTTGTTGATCACTGAGTTATCAAACGATGGTACGCTTGTAAGACGCGATATTCTGATACCGCACCCTCATACTTCAACTCTTTCAAAACTACAAGACATGTCTGCGAATCCGAATCGCTCGTTACTGGAGATGCAGGATGTGTTTAAGCAAGACGTATATTCCCAAGACGAACATAACGTATGCTTGGTTCATGAATACAATGAGGCTTATGTACATCCAGCCTCATACCCTAAGTTAATGTCCTACAGTGAATATAATGACATAGTTTCTGAACATCGCAGAAATCTTGAACATTCAAAAGATAAGAATGGAAGGAAACTAAGTAGAGAGCAGATTGAAGAACGACTTGTTACATACATACTGTCTTTAAAGAGAGAATTTCTTGCACAAGCCGAACGTTATATATTGGCTGAAGACTATATTTCAATATATCGTCAGACAGTAACCTTAGACGCTCTGAAGATTATATCGGAAGAGAAAATAGGTTGGTCAGTTTATGAACATCAACCTAATCAAGATACATCGTTTAAGATATGCACAAACTTTGGGTATGGCAGATCCGCATATTTCAGAGTCAGCATGTGTTATAAGGGTGTAGAGATTTTACCGTATTCCCATGTAGTGACATATGCAATAGCAAAAATGGAGGATCTTGTACGTGCAACTCGAAATTACTCCGCGCTTAGAGAGAATTGGCCCCTTGCTATGGATTTCATGATTGAAACATCTAATATGGCTTTGCAAAACGAAGAAGAATTCCTTAAGGTTTGGCTAAAAAATGAGATTGACGAAATGATGAGTGGGCTACGAAGAATCTGTAGTAATCCAGAATCTATGATTGCTCGATATGAGGAAAATATCGGGAAGAAAACACCATATCTCGCTGTACGCAATTTTACAGAGGATGAAGTAAAGCATTATAAGGCTAGAAAGGATGAAATGAATGTTTCTCTTAAATCATCTAAAATGTATGGTGCTCTTATGTTCTTAGATAATTTGCAAAGCATAGCAAGAGTCTTCGGTTATGTTGATGATGCATTAGTTGAACTGAAAAACCTTGCACTATCTATTATCCCGGAAATTACACGTCTTGTTTCGTCTCTAAATATGGAATTATCAAAGTTGAAAAAGGAGTTAGGTGCTGAAAAATTCAAACTAAAATCTCTTGAAAAACAACTCATCCCATACGCCCAAATTTTAGAGAGACTGTATATAGAACAAGGAGCAACTTCGTATGAAATGAAGAGTAAAATCGAGAGAGAATTTAGAGTTGAGAACAATGCATTCAATAAACTTAAAAACGACATTTCTGAACAACAAAGGTCGGTATGGAAAAAAGAAGCTTTTTTCTCTTCCAGGGAAAGTTTCCGTGACAATCTCGTGAGCCAAAAAGAAATGATTCTATTACAAGTACAGAAAATCTCGTAAAATACCGACCATCTATGTCTAAAAGAATAACCGAGCTCAATCATAACGAAGCGTTTGAGTTCTTAATGAAACCGGAAGAATATTGCACAACTGAATTACCGGAATACTTTGATTTTGCCCCTGTACTGGATTATTGTAAGAAAGAATTACGAGGTGAACGGTTCGATTCTGTTCCAGAAAACATACAAAATGTGAATCTTGATATTCTTACAAATAAAGATGGGAAATATGGCGTGCGTCCAATAAGCCTATCAAATCCTTTCTTATATACATACCTGGCTCAGACTATTTGTGATAAGAGTGCATGGGTAAAGATTAAGGGATGTTTCAAAAACTTCAATGTAGAGAATGTTAGGGTCTGTTCCATACCGATTGTGCCTGATGCCAAAAAGAAGGAGCCGTTCCACAGGTCTACGACAATACTCAATTGGTGGTCAAGCATGGAGCAGACCCCAATCGAACTATCGATGAAATATCGCTATATGTTTATGAGCGATATAACGAATTGCTTCGGTCAGATAATGCCAAAGTCCATTGACTGGGCCTTGTCCAGAAAAAATACAGAAGCAGCTACAGATGACAACCATGAACTAGCGTGTGAAATCATCAAGATTATAGAGGCTCTTCAAAACGGGCGTAATGTTGGATTGCCACAGGGAAGTACAATATATTCGTTGATTGCCGAGTTGATACTTGGCTATTCCGATCTTTTGCTTACAAATGAAATAAAAAAAGCTGGTATAACCGCTGATTACCAGATACTCCGTTATGTGGATGATTACCGAATATTCTGTAACGATAGGAATACATTGGAACAGATATCATACATTCTCCAGCATGTACTAGAAAGCCTTAATTTTCGTATGAATGTATCAAAGACGAAAGTATCAAATACAATCGTTGCCGATGCTGTCAAACCGGATAAAGCATTCTACATTTTTAATACTCCAGTTTTTAGCAAGAAAGGAGTGGACTTCGATGGATTCCAAAAGCATCTATACTTCATATTTGAGTTTGGGGGCACATTCCCCAATAGTGGTCAGATGAAAGTATTGCTGTCTGATTTCAGTAAAAGGCTTGATAATTATCTCAAAGCTCGCAAATCAAAAAGAGTCAAGGTAGTTTCTGAAATAAACCTTGAAAATGGAGAAGCTATTGAATTTGACAAGCCTGCGAC
>CAMWQF010000180.1 GCA_947176285.1 uncultured Porphyromonadaceae bacterium | reverse complement strand
GCAGTATATTTTGTAGGAAAGAAGATGTAATAATTTTGTTTAATATGGAAGTTCTAAACTTTAGATATCGAAAAATCCTGAAAGAGACTGACACGAAAATCCACAGATGTCTCTTCTCTGGTATAGACTGGACTCAACCCCTAATAGGAATTGAAGGTCAGCGCGGAGTAGGGAAAACCACTATGATGTTGCAGCGCATCAAAGAGACAGATCCTTCAGGTGATAAATCATTTTATGCCTCTCTTGACAACCTCTGGTTTGCCGATCATTCTCTTATTGATTTCGCGGAACAGATGATTGCCAGAGGCGTTGAACATCTGTATCTCGATGAAGTTCACAAACTCCCGGGATGGGAACGGCAGATAAAAAATATCTATGATTCCTATCCTGAATTAAAAGTCGTGTTCACGAGTTCGTCGCTTCTTGAAATAGACCACTCTATAGGCGATCTGTCACGACGCGTATCCCGCTACTTTCTTCCAGGCCTTTCATTCCGGGAGTTCCTGCTTTTTGAAGGCATCGATGCCGGAAAGCCACTGTCGCTATCCGACATTCTATATTCCCACGAATCTCTCGCTCCCTCCATATCCGCAGGGATAGATATTCTTTCGCTCTTCAAATCATATATGAACAAGGGGTATTACCCATTCTACAGGCATATGCGCATTAACGACTATTACAATCGCCTTCAGCAGATCGTGACCACAGTGATAGAATCTGATATTCCGGCGGTCGAGAAGAAAATTGAATATGAAACTCTGCTGAAAGCCAAACGTCTTCTCGCAATAATTGCAGCATCCCTGCCATACATACCTAATGTAAGCTCATTGGCAGGACTGATGGGCACTAACAGAAATCAGTTACTCAAACTTTTCGATCTCCTTGACCGTGCCGGCCTAATAAGGCAATTGTTCTCAAGTACGCAAAATCCCAACAGCCTTGCCAAACCACAGAAAATACTCCTCAACAATTCCTCACTAATGTATGCCTTAGAGAATCCGAAGATTGGAGCATCAAGAGAAAGCACATTCGCGTCACTGCTCAGCGTCGGACATAAGGTAGGTTTTGCAAAAGACGGAGACTTCATGGTCGATGGTCGCTACCTGTTTGAGATAGGCGGCAAGGGCAAAGGATTCGCCCAAATACGTAACATACCCGACAGTTTTGTCGTGGCAGATGAAATAGAATTTGGATTTGAAAATAAGATTCCCCTCTGGCTTTTCGGATTCCTATACTGATAAGTTATTGCAATTCAGTAAATGTGATAACTCATTCAATTTTCGGAGAAGATTTCCTCTATCTTTTTTACTGCATGGTGGCAGTTCGCCTTTAGGGCGCCGACTGAAGTACCGAAGATCTCTGAGATGTCCTCATATTTCATCTCATTGTAATAACGCATGTTGAATACAAGCCTTTGCTTCTCCGGACATTCAGCCACTGCATTCACTGGTGCAGAATTGATGCGAATAGAATATGGGAATTATGTGGGCATGACAGGCTATGCAGTTGCCTTCACTGTCTGAGCATTAAGAATATACAACGACCGCCATTGGATCACTGATGTATTGGGAGGCGCTGGGATTGGCATATTAAGTGCCCGAATCGGCTACTGGCTTTTGCCATCCGAGCGTAAACTTTTCAAACTCGACAAAAATAAGGATAACGACAAAACCATAGCAATCCTTCCAATGATCGGAGAAACCAACGGAATAGCATTCTCTATGCAATTCTAAACCATTATATTATTGTTTCAACTTCTATTACAGGATCCTCAATACTTCGCGTCTCAGATGAAAAATTAGCGCCTATTTTAAATATAGTTCTATGGTCTTTTCTGAATTTTCGAGCATACTGCTTATCCTCTATTTGGGCGAATGCTTGCTTTGATGATTTGTCATATTTCAACTCCAATAAGTATACATATTTAGAAGTCTCTATGACTAAATCTATTCGACCATCTGAAGTATGTTCTTCCACTTTTGCTTTCGCTCCAATAAGAGTAAGCAAAATATAAATTGCATTCTGAAAATTATTCTCATCTTCCATCTTCATCTCATAAGGAATGCCGGATAGAAAAGAATCTAATTCACTCAACAAATCTTTCGGTTTCCCTTCCTCTATGCAATCTATGATTTTGAATACGACACTTTCAACGTTTCCTTTTTTTATTTTGACATAAGACTTAAGGAGTTCATCCATTAATCCTTCTTTGACCTCTTTATTCGGAATACCCAGAGTATAAATCCGTTTTCTCTTATCGTAATCCTTGATAGTAAGATATCCTGCTTGATAAAGCAAAGCCAAGGGGTTTGAACTTCGCAAATCAAGCCCTGCAAGAATATTGACATTGCAACGGGTATTAAGAATCTCTTTCAAATCTGAATTTTCTCTCTTTAATGCTTCAACTACAATCGATGGTTCTCCTGTAAATGTCCAGTAATTTCTAATGTCTTTCTTTGATAAGCAATTGAGTAGCGACCATGGATTATATATTTCACTTCCAGCCCTGGAAAAACGATATCCATCGTAATTTTCTTTCAATTCCCTTAAAGCATCTGTAAACTCTATTTCATATTCTTTTGCAAGATTTTCAATTCCTTCTTGAAGATTTTCCAAAAGTTCTTTTTCCGTCACACCGCATATATCAGCAAAATCATCATCAAAAGAAATATCATTAAGGTTGTTAAGGTCAGAAAACACACTGAGTTTACTGAAACGACTTACACCTGTAAGAAATACCAAACGTATGTGAGCCGCTGAACTCTTAAAATTTGAATAGACAGATGCTAATTTCAATCTATAGTGCTCAAATCTCTCATCATTATTCAGATTCTTTACAAGAGGCTTATCGTATTCGTCTACAAGAATCACGACTTGCATCCCTGTCTGCTCATGCACCGATTCAATAATATGTTGGAATCTTTGAGATAATTCTTCATCTTTAACCTCGAGTCCGTATTCTTTCTCCCAATTTCTGAACGTTATGTCAAGCACTGATTCCAGTTTTCCTAATTCAGAGTAATCGCCGGTGTTAAGATCAAGGCGCAAAACTGGATGAGGTTGCCAATCTTTGTTTATACTTTCAATATACAGACCTTTAAAAAGATCTCTTTTGCCTTCAAAAAAATATTGTAAAGCAGAGAGAAATAGGCTTTTCCCAAAACGTCTAGGTCGAGCCAAGAAATAGTATTTCCCATCATGCTTCAACAACTTATCTATATAATGAGTCTTGTCAATGTATAGATAGCCGTCCTTCCTGAGAGCTTGAAAATCCTGCTCCCCTATAGCATACTTGATATTCTTATTCATAGATTCATAAACAAGAAGGCTGTGTGAAATTTAATTATACAAAATATTGAAAGCAGGAGAATCCTGTATTTTCTGCAAATTTAACTCATTTACTCGTATTATCCAAAATATTCAAGAAAAAGTTACATGATATTCTGATAAAGTTTGCACAATAAAAATATTTTTCGTAATTTTGTCGCCGTAGACCGAAATGCGGAAGCCCGGTCAGGGTAAGCAGGAAGGGTCTGCAGACATTTTTCAGAAAGCGTTTACTTGACGCTCTTTCTTGACAAACGGAAATCTGGTAAATTTTCAATCTCTGTCAGGAATGTAGCAAACAGTAGATGCCGAGTAGATATGTATATTTTGTAGTTTATGCGTAAGCAAATACTAAGGAAATATACTATATTCTGTGTGAGGCTTCTGCAGTTTGTTCGTTCTACTATACCAGGCAATTTCCAGAGCCTCCGTTTGTGAGAACGAACAACAAAGTACAGACTCTCACGCTTTTTTTGTATATACTTAAAAAGAATTCCCGATTTGGAGAGTCTTAGGGATATTTATAGTTATATGAAAAAGGTTTTCATGGCTTGCGCCCTCATCCTCTCGCTATGCTATCTTGGAGGATGCAGTAAAGATGATGAAGCAGGAAGCGGCAGTTCCAAAGTGAAAGGCAGTGTAGAAATCGAAGGTAACAAATTCGATGTTAAGTATGGTTATAAAATCTACGATGACGAGGATTATACTACGGAGTATGCTTTCTATGACAAAGACATGTTGAAATATGTTGGAGAAGAAACCCCAAATGTAGAATTTTCTGCAATAGTATTTTTCAGTGAGGAAAATAGCGTAGATATCATTGAAGCAGTTGGAATAGCATATAAAACCAATTACTATAACGAAACCGGCTTAGGATATGAGACAGAATATGATGAAGTGGATTTCTATGACTATGGAAATTTCTCCGACTCAAAAGGAAAAGTGAAATGCTCAGCAAAAAAACTTCCAATGTATGGATTTGATTGGAAGAACGAGAACGATAGAGGGCAATTCTATGCTAATTTTTCAATAGAAGGCAGTGTCAAGAATCTTTCTGACTTGTTTGAAGATAACACTACAAGAGGAATCGAAGTAAAGGAAGTCACTAATCCGAAAGAGGTAGCATTCCTTAAACAACTTATGCCTAAACGTTCTGGCTCAAAAAAATAATTCTTATTTATAGCCCATATGAAAAAATTATTAATAGTGCTTCTTCTGGCAGTTTTGACTATGCCGGCATTTTCTCAAGATGCTTTCAAACGTTCGAAATTCTTCAACATAGGTTATGTAAATTCTACGCTCACACCAGAAGATGAAGAAGGTCTACAGGGAAACTATGGTTTCTCATTATCTTTAGGAAACCGATATTGGCTAAATAAGAAGCCTATAGCAGGAATGATGAAAATTGCAATCGATGCCATTTGGTTTGATGCAAACTACGTGAATCTAAAAACCAAGTCTTACGATAATGATTATGACTATGGCTATGACGATGATGAAATTTTTGATGAAATCAACACCGGAAGTCATCAGATAGAATTAGGTTTAGGTGTAGGCCCATCTATCACAGTAGCACCTTTTGCAATGGCATCAAATCAGTTAAAGAATCTTCGTGCTTCCCTTTTTTTCCATGTAGTACCATCCTTTTCAGGGGTTCTTATGGACAATGGTGATGGTGATTTGAAATTAAATTATGGATTTGTTCCATTTCTCAAATTCGGCGGCTGCATAAATTGGAAGGCTCTTTCTATCTTTGCTGAAGGTAGATGGGGATCTGCCAATTACAAGATGGCATCCACTTCCGATATAGAAGATCCTGAGACAGATGATATAATTTCATTCGATAAATGGAGTATGAAGACCTCATCTGTACGCTTTGGAATAGGCATAAGTTTCTGAGAATATATTGACAAAGACGAGAGATAACAACTAACTTATCTAACCCAATTTTTTATTATTATGAAAAAAGTATTTCTTGCACTTTTGGTTGCAATCCTAACAAGCACCTGTGCTATTGCACAGAAAGGAACTTCCGCTGCCGGAATAAACATCGGGGGAGGAATCGCACTCGGTGATTATAAGGATTACTCCAACATTCCAATAGGTGTAAAATATCAGTACGGAGTTACTGATGCCATCCGCATTGAAGCAGTATTTAACTACGGAATAGGTATCAATAAAGACTTCGGTGGTGGTATAAAAACGAAGATGGATGCTCTCACCTACGGAATCAATGCACATTATATCGTAAATCCAGAATCTGCCTTCAAATTCTATCCAATTGTAGGTATTGGTGGAGGAACAGCAATTGCTAAAGCATCTTATAGTAAAATTTCTTCAAGTGAAAGTTCAACTGGATTTATGTATAATATTGGTGTAGGTGGAGAATATTCCCTAACTGAAAACATTGCATTGGATCTCGAAATTAAATTCCAGAGCATCCTTCTATCGGGTAGCAACTTCAACCAACTTCCTATCGTTCTAGGTGCAACTTATAAATTCTAATCATCAAAAGATTTTTATAAATACCAACTTTGAGAGGATGTGTCAAAATGGCACATCCTCCTACTTCTTTTCACCAATAATCTCTTTGACTTCTTATGAATTTGAAGAATATTCTCAATTTTAAATAGCGAAAATATTTACTAATATTCTGCCACCTATCCGTTATCCTTCGATTAGTACCATTTATTAATAGATAAGGTCTTAATTTTCGGAGAAAATCTCTTCTATTTTTTTAACGGCATGGTGATAGCTTGCTTTCAGTGCACCGACTGAAGTTCCGAGGATTTCTGAGATGTCTTCATATTTCA
>CAMWQF010000179.1 GCA_947176285.1 uncultured Porphyromonadaceae bacterium | reverse complement strand
AACTGGGATCTTGGAATGCTTGAACTTGACTCGACAAAGAATCTTGACGGAGTTCCCTTCAAGTTTATGGCAGGAGAAATAATTGCTCAAAATGCACGCGGAGGGATCAATGCCATAAGTTGGCATCCTCGCAATCCGCTCACCGGAGGAAATTCATGGGATGTATCTGCATCTCCATTGACAGAACTTCAAGAGAATCAAGCCCTTTCCGACACTCTTGACTCGTGGATTGGCAGGGCTGCAGATTTCATTGGATCGCTACAAGATTCAGAAGGCAATCGCATACCGGTAGTTTTCCGCCCTTGGCATGAGAATACGGGGACATGGTTCTGGTGGGGTGCAGGCAACTCAACTCCGGAGCAATACATAGAACTTTGGAAACGCACGCGACGCATCTTCGACGAGAAAGGGATTGACAATGTAGTCTGGGCTTATTCCCCTGACCGAGTTCCATCTCCGGAGAATTATTTTGTCACCTATCCGGGTGATGAATACGTTGATATATTGGGATGCGACATCTATCACTTCGGAGGAGCGGAAGGCACCGACAATTACCGCGAGTCAGTCAAAGGGTTACTCCCTTATGTGGCACAAGAGGCTGCTAAAAGAGGGAAATTGGTGGCATTCACCGAAACCGGACTTGAAAGCGTCGTGATAGACAACTGGTTTACCGATGTGCTTTTGCCCTTAATGAACGACATACCGGCAGCATACGTGTGTGTATGGCGCAATGCAAACAAGGAAGAAAAACCTGAGCATTTCTATGTCCCCTACCCCGGACATCCGGCGGAGGCAGACTTCAAAAAGTTTCATGACGATCCTAAAACAATTTTTGTAAAATAAAAATTAAACTTGAAAATGAATATATTCGAATACCGCAAAGGTCTGATATTAGGACGCTACGAAGAACTCATCACACGTCCCAACGTACAGATTGAAGGAAACGGCATATACGAACGATATGAGTATCCTGTGGTGACAGCCGAAATGGTTCCCCCATATTGGAAATATGATTTCAATCCTACGACCAATCCTTATTTCATGGAGAGAATCGGCTGCAATGCCACTCTTAATTCCGGAGCGATCAAGTGGGGAGACAAATATGTAATAGTAGTACGCGTGGAAGGTTGCGACCGTAAATCGTTTTTTGCAGTAGCAGAAAGCCCTAATGGAATTGACAACTTCCGATTCTGGCCTCATCCAATCACACTTCCTGATACTGACAATCCGGCTACCAATGTCTATGACATGCGTCTGACTCGCCATGAAGACGGATGGATATACGGACTTTTCTGCGTTGAGCGCCACGATGACACCAAACCTAACGACCTCTCGGCAGCAACAGCGGCTTGCGGCATCGCTCGCACACGCGACCTTGTCAACTGGGAACGTCTTCCCGACCTAAAGAGCAAAAGCCAGCAGCGCAACGTAGTGCTACACCCGGAATTTGTCAACGGCAAATATGCACTCTATACGCGTCCGCAAGACGGATTCATCGACACCGGAAGCGGCGGTGGCATCGGATGGGCTCTCATAGATGATATCTGCAACGCTGAAATTGAAGAAGAGACTATTATTGACCCTCGATATTACCATACTGTAAAAGAGGTGAAGAATGGCGAAGGACCACATCCAATCAAGACTCCAAGAGGTTGGCTACACCTTGCCCATGGAGTGAGAGGTTGCGCTTCAGGACTTCGATATGTGCTATATCTATATATGACGGCACTCGACGCTCCTTGGAGAAAAATTGCATCACCCGGAGGATACTTCATGGCCCCTGTAGGAGATGAATATGTGGGCGATGTCATGAATGTACTTTTTGCCAATGGATGGATAGCAGATGATGACGGCAAAGTATTCATATACTATGCATCTTCAGATACACGCATGCACGTGGCTACATCTACTATCGACAGATTGGTGGACTACTGCTTCAACACCCCCCAAGACGGCTTAACCACAACAGAATCAGTAAAGACCCTCAATCAACTTATAGACAAAAATCTTGCACTCGGAGTAAACCCTTCGATCCCATAACCCACTCAACCTACCATCATGGCAAGCATATCAGAAAAAATTGGCTATGCACTTGGCGATGCCGCCTCCGGGGGCATCGTATGGAAGATAATGTCAATAGCATTTCCATTCTTCTTCACAAACGCTTTCGGACTTACGCTTGAGGATGCTGCGCTACTCATGCTGATAGCGCGACTATTCGATGTTGTGACCGATCCGATTATGGGTAGCCTTGCTGACCGCACACAGAGTCGCTTCGGGACCTATCGTCCTTGGCTTATCTATGGCGCGATACCATTTGGCATTGTATTCGCGTTCCTGCTCTACACCCCCGACTTCGGACCCGACGGAAAGCGCGTATATGCTTATTCTCTCTATCTACTCATGATGGTGCTATATACTGCTGTCAACGTACCCTACGGTTCGCTGCTCGGAGTAATGACAGAGAATGACCATGAGAAAAACCAATTCTCCGCTTATCGCATGGTAGGAGCATATGCAATGGGATTCATAACACTGCTTTCCTTCCCCTATATTCAAAAGATGATCGGTGGAAACGAAAACGATCCTGTGGAATTGGCACATCAGTATTCCATCATCGGCGTGATATTCGGAATCCTGGCAGCTATCATGACACTTGCTTGCGGCCTTATGACAAAGGAACGGTTGAAACCTGTTCGTGCTGAGAACTTCAGTTTCAAGCAGTTTGGAGATCTCTTCCGCAATAAGCCATGGGTATTCCTGACCACGATCAGTGTGCTGACAAACTTCTTCAACGGATTCCGCTATGCAGTAGTGGCTTACATGTTTGATTATTGTCTTGATGGGGAAGTGACATTAGGAAGTTTCATCATCAACTATACAGTATTCATGGCATTTGGCGAAATCACCTGTATGATTTTTGGAGGAGTCTCACCGGCATTTACAAAATGGGTAGGCTCAAAAAGGGGCGCTTTCACTTGGGCAGCAGTAATTTGCTTCGTCACTTCTGTCATATTCTTCTTCATTCCCATGAATACCGCATATATATGGCTGATGATAGCTGTGTCTATTATCACATCGGTGGGAGTGGGCATCTATTCTCCGCTACTTTGGTCGATGTATGCCGATGTAGCCGACTATGCTACTCAGAAGAATGGAGTGTCATCCACAGGACTGATTTTTTCATCAGGAACGATGGCACAGAAATTCGGGAGCGCAATATCCGGCTCACTAATCGCCATCCTCCTCGGACTTGCCGGCGCTACCATGATTGAAATTGACGGCACAACTACCATCAATCCGGCATCAATCACCGCATCGGTGCGCACGATGATATGGGCACTCTTCTCACTCTTCCCCGCAGCCATAGCCGCGATAATGGGAGTAATGACCTACTTCTTCCCAATCAAGAAGTAATGTTTGACATTGAATTTTGATAGTTGAAAGATGACGGAAAAATTTAAATATGAACTGATCTCCAACCTCACAGAAAATATCCTGCCCTATTGGATGGAGAAGATGAAAGATCCGCGAGGAGGCTACTATGGACGCAGAGACGGGAATGACAATCTTGATAAGGATGCCCCAAAGGGAGCGATACTTCAAGCCCGCATTCTTTGGACATTCTCAGCAGCATACAATTCTCTTGGGAATCCGGAATATCTTGCAGAAGCTCACCACGCCTATAATTTCATTCGCGATCATTTCATAGATAAGAAAAACGGTGGTGCATACTGGAGTGTCACAGCCGATGGAGAGCCACTTGACACCAAGAAGCAGTTTTATGCAATAGCCTTTATAATTTATGGACTTTCAGAATATTATATCGCATCCGGCGATAGGAATGCACTGCTAACAGCATTTAAACTGTTTGAATCAATAGAAGATCATGCCCGCGACAGAGTTAAAGACGGGTATATAGAGGCTACCACCCGCGACTGGAATCCGATAGAAGACATGCGTCTTAGTGAACGCGATGCCAATGCCTCAAAAACTATGAACACTCATCTTCATATACTTGAAGGCTACACCAATCTGCTGCACGCACTCCGTAAGGCTAATGCAAATGGTGAAGAATGTGTCTCTGATACAATGATAGAACAGGTGACGGAAGCGACCGTCTATCTGCTGCGGATCTTCCTTGACCGAATAGAAAATCCTAAGACCCATCATCTTACGCTTTTCTTCGATGATGATTGGAATAAATTTGATGATGGTGAATCTTATGGACATGACATAGAAGCATCCTGGCTCCTTTTAGAAACTGCAATGGCAATAGGGGATGACAAACTCATTGCAGAGACATTAGAGCATACCTATCTTATTGCATTAGCAGCACTTAAAGGGAGGAGAGAAGATGGCAGCATGGTATATGAACTTCATGCAGACGGCTCGCTCGACACAGACCGCCACTGGTGGGTCCAGGCAGAAGACGTAATTGGACAACTTTATCTCGCACGCTATCATACAGATCAGGATGCAGAAGCGGAGAGTCTATATTGGCTTGATTCAGCCTATGAAAGCTGGCGATACATTGCAGATAATCTTGTAGACCCTGCAGGGGAATGGTTCTGGTCAATAAAAGCAGACGGGACAATAAATAGAGAAGATGACAAGGCAGGATTTTGGAAATGCCCTTATCACAACTCCCGAATGTGTCTCGAATCTATACGAGTTCTCGAATCTTTCAAAGAAGTTGTTTAAACTTCAAAAATAACTTTTATCATGAAAAATATATTCTTTCTGCTATCTTGCGGAATGTTGGCATGCACATTTGCATCATCAGCCGAAACGGTTCATATATCAACTCCAAAGACTTCACTTGTAGTTGATGCCAACAAGGGTGAGCAACCCCGGTTTCTCTACTACGGCAATGCCCTAACCTCTAGCGACATACAGAGCCTTAAGGATGCCGGAACGCCTTACCTCAACGCCTATCCGGTCTATGGACTCTGGCCCGCAAATGAGGCAGCATTTTCTGCAGTACACTCCGACGGCAATATGACGCTTGATATGGTCACAGACAATGTGACAGTCACTAAGAATGCTGATGGAGGCGAGACTACAACAATTACCATAGTCGACAAGGTGTATCCATTCACCATCGACCTTAATTATCGCACGTTTCCGGGACTTGATGTGATTGAGACCTGGACAGAAGCCTCCCATCAGGAAAAAGGGAATGTGAAACTGACACGATTCATGTCGGGCTATCTGCCAATACGACGCAACGATGTCTATGTCTCTCAATTATATGGCACATGGGCAAATGAAGGGAGAGTAGAGGAAGCACCACTCCCCCATGGTGTGAAAATGATAAAGAACAAGGATGGAGCCCGCAACTCGCACACTTCTCATGGAGAAGTCATGATCTCGCTCGACGGGAAGGCGAAGGAGAACGATGGACGAGTGATTGGTGCAGCCCTCTGCTATGGTGGCAATTACAAACTTATGTTTGACACCGACGACACCGACTATCATCATTTCTTCGCCGGAATCAATGAAGAAAATTCCTCCTACAATCTGAAGAAAGGGGAAAAATTCACAACCCCTCCTCTTGCACTGACTTATTCAGAAGAGGGACTTGGAGGTGCGAGCCGTAATTTCCACAAATGGGGCAGGGAGCAACGTCTGGCGCATGGCGACACTCCACGCAAGATACTTCTCAACAGTTGGGAAGGTGTCTATTTCGACATTAACGAGGAAGGGATGCAGCAGATGATGACGGATATCGCAAACATGGGAGGTGAACTATTCGTGATGGACGATGGATGGTTTGGCACCAAATATCCGCGCAACAATGACTCTACCTCACTTGGAGACTGGACCGTAGACACACGTAAACTTCCCGGTGGCATTCAGGGACTTTGCGATGCAGCAAAGGAACGTGGGATAAAGTTTGGAATATGGATCGAACCGGAAATGGTCAATAGCGTATCTGAACTTTATGAGAAACACCCGGAATATGTAGTTAAGGCTCCGAAACGAGAACCGGTGCTTGGACGTGGAGGGACACAGATGGTGCTCGATCTTGCCAACCCCAAAGTTCAGGATATTGTTTTCAATATAGTTGATACCCTTCTGACTAAATATCCTGATATAGATTACATTAAGTGGGATGCCAATGCTCCGATCATGAACCATGGTTCACAGTATCAGACTGC
>CAMWQF010000178.1 GCA_947176285.1 uncultured Porphyromonadaceae bacterium | reverse complement strand
ACTGCTAATATCCATGCAAGGATAGTATTGTAGAATAGAGAGAAAAGTCCATATCTCCAACTTCCTGTTTCTCTCACAATCGCAGTAAGAGTGGCTATACATGGAAAGTATAATAACACAAAGACAAGAAATGCAATTGCGGAAGGGATGCTGAATGGTGCTTTCCCGGTGAGCGGTGAGGGCGTCTTTAGTCTCTCGCTCAGAGCATCGGCATCGTCATCACCTACATACAGCACACCCATAGTGGAAACCACAACTTCTTTAGCAGCCATACCGGCTATGAGAGATACACAAGATTGCCATCCAAGTTCCATAGGGCGAACAACGGGTTCGCAAAATTTACCGATATTCCCTAATATAGAATGTTCTTGCTGATATGAATGAAGCACAAGTTCATTGATTTCTCCGGTAGTCTTATCTTGCCTCAAATCTGCCGGCATTTCAGCAAGAGCAGATTCGACGTATGACTCCGGTATTTGATCGAATGAGTATCTCGGAAAGTATGACAATGCCCAGATAATGATTGAGGCTACAAGGATAAGTCCACCCATCTTCTGCAGATATTGCTTTGCTTTCGACCACATGCTTCTCACTACAGCCTTGTATGTTGGCACACGATATGGTGGCAATTCCATTACAAACGGAGTTTCATCTTCCTTAAACCAAAATTTTCTAAGCATTTTAGCCGTAATTATTGCGACAACGATTCCCAACAAATATAACCCGAAGAAAGCGAGTGCTCCATGTTGTGGGAAAAACGCCCCGGAAAGCAATACATAGATTGGTAGTCGTGCAGAGCATGACATAAATGGTAGTATCAGAATCGTTATCAATCTGCTGGAACTGCTTTCTATGATTCGTGTTGACATTATTGCCGGCACATTGCATCCGAATCCTGTGACCAACGGAATAAAACTCTTGCCATGGAGCCCCATTTTATGCATCAATTTGTCCATTATGAATGCAACCCTTGCCATGTATCCTGAATCTTCCATAAAAGATATGAAGAAATAAAGGATAAGAATGTTAGGGAGAAATACTATGACTCCTCCTACTCCTCCGATTATTCCATCAAGTATTAGGTCTTTCAATGGACCTTCTGGCATAAATCTTGAAACAAGATGAGATATCCAACTGACAAGATCTTCTATCCACTCCATTGGGTAAGAACCAAGTTCAAACGTGCACCAGAAGATGAAGAACATCGCTACAAGGAAAATCGGAAAACCGAAGAGTTTGTTTGTGACTAAAGCATCAATTATCTTAGTAGTCTTTTCCTCATGCACAAGGTTTCCTTCCAAAGTTTCTGCAAGAGCACCTTGAATAAAGCCATATTTATTCGCAGCAATTGCTGTCTGAATATCTTCGTCGATTTCCTCTTTTATTTCCGCAGCGACTCTGTCCCTATCTTTAAGAATTTTTTCAAAGTCGGGGGTGTTCTTAATCATCAATTCTGCTTCCGGGTCTCCTTCGAGAAGCTTTATTGCAAGATATCGAGTAGCGAAATGAAGCGGGACATCGCGCTCAGCCTTCAGATCCTCACGAAGAACATCAACGCCAGCCTCAATTTCCGGACTCATCTTTACATGAATATGCCGGGTGTCGGGATGTTTCATTTCATACACTTCGATGACTGTATCAAGAAGTTGGTGTACACCCCTTCCTGTGGAGGCCACAGTCGGTATGATCGGAACTCCAAGCATGGCTCCAAGTTCCTTATATTTCAAGATTGCCCCGGACTTCTCCAGTTCATCATACATATTGAGGGCTATCACCATCGGACGGTTCATGTCGATGAGTTCCGTTGTCATGTAAAGGTTTCTTTCAAGATTCGAAGCAACTATCACATTTACCATCACATCGGGGGTCTCATCTCGAAGATAACGCAACACGTATTGTTCCTCAGGACTGTAAGCAGATAAGGAATATGTGCCGGGAAGATCAACAATATTAATGCGGTAGCCCTTATAATTAAGGTGTCCGGACTTTGCATCAACGGTAACTCCGGCATAGTTGCCGACATGCTCGTTGGCGCCGCTCACGATATTAAACAGAGATGTCTTCCCGCAATTAGGATTGCCTAAAAGTGCAACATTTATAATTTTATCATGACGCACTGCATGGTCGGCATTCTCATCATGTTTGGCTGTGGCTTTTTTCTCTGCCTTTTCTGCATCTATCTCATGCTCCTGCCATTCTTGTAGGGGCATGATTTCTATCATTGATGCTTCATGCCTTCTCAATGAAACCTCATAGTCCATCAAGGCATATTTGACAGGGTCGGAAAGTGGAGCGTTAAGCATGCAAGTGACTTCCCTTCCGCGCACAAATCCCATTTCCATAACGCGTTTACGGAAAGCTCCATGACCCAATATCTTGGTAATCACGCCGGTTTCTCCCGGCATAAGATCGACTAATCTCATTTTGCTAAATAGACTGATTCTAATTTAGTGCAAAATTACTAAAAAATCAGAAATCAAGCAATACTCAATTTTGAGTATTGGATATATTATCCGGGATTTGCTTTGTGAGTTCAATCACTTCACAGTCGCGCATGTCAGAACCGTCAATTGTTAGTTTAACCAAGGTTCGGACACTATGCCATCCATACATTCCGGCTGCCCCGGGATTAATGTGGAGCAATTCCAATTCTTTATCATATATTATTTTTAGAATATGTGAATGTCCATCCACCATTAGTGTGATATGGTTTTCTTTCAATAAGTTTTTCATTCCCCTACTCCATTTTCCGGGATATCCTCCGATATGAGTCAGAAGCACTTTCACTCCTTCGATTTCGAAAATCTCGAGTTCCTGACACTTTCGGCGCACCATACCATGGTCTATATTGCCGGATACAGCCCTGACCACAGGCACAATATCCTGCAGGCGTTCGATAATTGCATAATCTCCTATGTCACCCGCATGCCATATTTCGTCGCAGTCGCTGAAGTGCGAGGCATATCTATCATCCCAACACCCATGAGTGTCGCTCAATATTCCAATTCTTTTCATAGCGCAAATATACTAAAAATGGGTATATATTCTCCTGCAATTTCTGAAAAAATGAGTTTTTTTCAAAATTTCTTCAAAAAAATTTGGTGGAATAAAAATTTTATCATAATTTTGCAGTGTGTTACTACACTAATACACTACTATAATAATGTTGTACGTTGTTATTAATTAAATATTATAAAGATGATTTCATTAAAAAATGTTTCTTACCGCTATGTCGGAAGCAAGAGTGATTCCATAGCAGATTTCAGTATGGAACTCTCTTCCGGCAAGATTGTGGGGTTGCTTGGTGCGAATGGCGCAGGAAAGAGCACATTGCTCTATCTAATCTCGGGACTTCTTAAAGCAAAAAGCGGCGATGTTGATGTCAATGGCTACAATCCTTGGGATAGAAGTCCGGAATTTCTCAGTCAAATATTCCTTGTTCCAGAGGAAATAGATCTTCCAGCGATATCTTTGGATGCATATGTAAAAGCATATTCACCATTCTATCCCAACTTTTCAGAAGAATCACTCAAAGAAGCCCTCTTCCATTTCAACCTTTCCTCTGAAATTCATCTCGGGGCATTATCAATGGGACAAAGAAAGAAAGCATTCCTTGCATTTGCTCTCGCATGCCATACTCCGGTGCTTCTGATGGACGAACCAACCAACGGACTTGATATTCCCGGAAAAAGTGAATTCCGAAAGGCTGTTGTAAAGACAATGAATGACGAGAGAACTATCATTATATCAACGCATCAGGTTCGTGATCTTGACCAACTTCTCGACCATGTGACAATAATGGACAATAAAGGCATTAAACTTGATGACTCCATTGCCAATCTTCAGGAGAAATTTGTATTTGGACTTGCGCCGGTGCTTCCGGAAAATGGTGTTATCTGGAGTGAACCGGTCATGGGAGGTTATGCGTTCATGAAAATGCGTACTCCGGATCAGCCGGAGACCGAAGTGAATCTTGAGGCTCTGTTTAACTACATATATAGCAATAAACAATAATAATCATGGAAAAATTAAATAGTAAATTTTCATCTAAACGTTTCTCTGACCTGATGAAGGCAGAATTTGCAGTCAACAAAAGCAACTATATAAAATTAGTGATAGGTGTCATAGGTGTGTTCGCCGCAGTAGCATTGCTGATAAGCATTTCTGCAATTATCGATATAAATAGTCTTGAACATGTCTCTCATCTGACAGGTAGATCTTTTGAAGAAGCAGTTAAATTTAAGCAATCTTCTCATTCTAACGCATATTTTGGTCTGTCGATTGTGATTTTGTCAGTAGGTCTCACAATCATAGGTTCTCTGACCTTTAGCAATCTTGCTTCAAAAAGACAAAGAATATCGGCTTTGATGATTCCTGCTTCTCAGATTGAAAAATTCATCCTTCGTTTCATTATTTATTCAATAGGTGGTGTAATCAGTCTTCTAATCGGTTTTTTTATAGGAATAGGAATTATTCAAATTGCATATGGAGGTGGAGCACTGGTGATCAATAACATAACATATTATATAGAAGATTTTTCAATAAGCGGAACAACTGCATGGATTCTCCTTGCATTATCAGGCAATTCATTATATGCTTTGGGAAGTTCTCTTTGGCCTAAGATTTCTTGGATTAAGACATGGGTTATCATATCAGCTATCGAATGGCTTGGCGCAATCTGTTTATTTTTTATAGCGTCACTTCATGTAGTCTGGAAACCTTTCTTTATGTATTTGGATGATCACATTATTGGAATGATTTGGACGTGCATTGCCGCACTTGCTATCATGAATATTGCTTGTTGGGTATTTGCGTGGGTTAGATATAGCAAGATTCAAATTATTCAGCGTTTTATGACAAAATAAATGTATGATACAAACAGATAACAGACCTATATACGTAAGACTTGCCGATCAGATTTGCGACCGCATACTGCTTGATGAGTACCATAAGCTTGAGCGGATTCCAAGTGTGAGGGAATATGCAGTGTCGCAACAGGTGAATCCTGCTACGGCAGCGAGAGCGTTCGAGATCCTGGAGCGGCAAGGAGTAATCTTCAATAAGAGAGGACTTGGATTTTTTGTGGCAGAAAGTGCAGTGGAGTTAATAAGAAAGATACGACTAGAAACTCTTCTGGGAGAGGAAAGCGAACTCTTTTTCTCAAGGCTCGCAGTTCTTGAAGTGACCCCTGAACAATTGAGAGATATGTATTCTAACTACTTAACATCACAAAAATAATACTCTTTGTGTCACTTCAAGAAAAAATTTGACAATATGTGTCACATTTTGGGAATTTATGCGTCTATCTAATATAGAACTAAAATTAATGATTATGAATATTGCAGGATTAACTACGGGATTGGCTATTTGTGCATCTTTGTTCTTGTCCGGCTGCTCCATCAACGGAATTGCCGGTAACAATGTAAGTGTTGAAGACAATGGTGGAAAAGCGACAGTGAAGAAAAGTGTAAAAATCTCAGACTTCAATGAAATAGAAGCATCTCAGGCTATCAAAGTGGTATATGAGCAAGGTAATAATACCGGCATAGCAGATATCTCCACTACCCCATCTGCTGAAAAATATCTCAAAGTAGAAGTTAAGAATAAAGTTTTAAAGGTATACTACTCCAATACAGAAAATTTTAAGGGAGTTAATATAAAGGGGCCTACGATTATTCGGGTGTCAAGTCCTGTTCTTAATGGTGTGGATCTTTCATCATCAGCCAAAGTTACTATTGAGGGCGATTTGAAACTGAAAGGAAACTTTGAACTCGATCTCAGCAGTGCATCATCATTTAACGCAAGAAATATCACTTGCTCAAAGTTTGATGCTGACTTATCAAGTTCAGCCTCGGCACAGATTTCGAATCTCAACGGTGATCTGGAAGCCGATTTATCGAGTGCTTCATCCATTAGTTTTGAGAAAGTCAAAGGGAATGCTGATTTAGAGTCTTCAAGTGCCGCATCGATAAACATAAATGCCTTAATTGCGTCAACCGTCTCTGCAGAAGCATCAAGTGCCGGATCTATCGACATATCGGGCATTTCCGGAGGTTTAATCAGTTCTTCAGCCTCCAGCGGAGCAAAAGTCAAATTGTCCGGTAATGCTGACTCGCTCCGGAAAGATGAATCTTCAGGAGGCTCAGTCAATCATTCCAAACTTACTCTCA
>CAMWQF010000177.1 GCA_947176285.1 uncultured Porphyromonadaceae bacterium | reverse complement strand
GCGTTATCTACATATTCAACTTGAATTTACTCATACACGAGTTCGAAGTCATCAAGGTACATAACACTAGTCTTACTTCCACAGAAATAATCGCCAAACTTCGATGCTGAAGCCACTATCACAAGATGTGTAGGTCTCTTAGTTTTTGCACGACTATTATACTCGAACGGGATTTCGATCATCTGCAACTGACCATCAGGACCGAATGCCTCTTTCCAAGTGACTTGACCGTAAGCTAATACATGAGAATCATTCGCATCGAACAACTTACGATTGCTGGGATTGGTACGAATCTCAACCGGTTCATCAGTCAGAGCTATATAAATCTGACCCTGATCTGTACCTCCATTCGTGATCTCCACAAGACTTTCATTACCGTCTTTTATAGTTACGTCTCCTCCTGGACGATAATTAGCATAAACTCTAACCTTAGAAGGATGAGAACCATTATACTCTCTCCCTAAAGAGAGAACACCATTTGTAACGTCAGTCTTTACATAGTGACCTACAAAGATGTTTCCGGCAGCAATTATACCCATAGCTGCGTCAGAACCTAAGCGTGCTGAATACTGCCCAGAATGTTTCATATCTTCCGACTTTGTAGTCAATATTTTATTAGCCGTTGCCGCCCCTTCGTTACCAGAGCCCCAGAAAGATGTCAATTTATCTCCAGTGCTTCCAGGAAGTTGCACTGTCTTCGAACCCATCATAGTACTTGCACTATACGTTGACCAGTCTTCAAAGGATGCGTTTACTATTGAAAATTCAGATTCCGTAGTAAACTTACTGATTGACGACTCAAATTCGTAAGCACCGTTATTGACAGGTCCACCTACAACACGATATTCATATTCTGTACCCGGCTCCAGTCCTTTCAAAGTAACAAAAAGAGAAGTTGACCTAGTAATACTAATATTCTGCGTAGTCCAGGTCGTAGAACCAGTTTCCCTATATTGGACACCTGGATTTTCAACAGTTTCATCAGTTATATTCAGCGGAAGAGTAACTGACCTTGCTCCAATTGCTGTATAGTCCTTGGACATAGCCTCAGTCTCCACAATGATGGGATCCCTATGTGTAATAGCATCTTCTGTATTGGCAATCCTAATCTGAGCACTGTTGCTCTTACCTCTCACATCAACGGCTACAACATTAATGACATATTCTGTTTCAGATGAAGGCAAACCATTCAAGAACTGTGGCGTAAGTTTAATGAAATACTTATAAAGTTCATTAGTAGCGCTCATAGTTACATCAATACCATTGGTTGCTAAATCTGCGAGACCAGTCTCCGAAATAACACATAAATCTATGGAAGAGCGACCCAGTGCTTTTTGTATGTCCTCTTGATCACTTGACAAAGTAAGAGAACTGAATCCATAAGCGGCAGCTCTAAACGTATGCTCAACATCAGGATGTTCCATCAATATTAGCTGTCCATCTACCTTATGATCATGTCCAACCCATGAGAATGATGGTTTGCCATAAATCTCAATTTCTTCCTCTATAGCAGGATCCTCAACTACATTAATTTTAATGAAAGCGCCGCCGTCTTCAATATCGTCTGGATCATATTGGAACTGAAGTTTATATTCATAAGCCTGCTTAACATTCGGTATTTCGCCTTCTTTTATAACATCTTTCCCGTCAAGATCCTTACATGAGATCGCATAGGAAAGAGACGTTTCTCCTTCTGGCATCATGAAATATCCCTTTTTGAAGAGATCATCTCCTGAATATGTTAATTCTCCTTGGCTGTGACCTATAACAACCTTTAGGTCTGAGATATGGAGGTCATTAATAGTTAACTGGTCAATTGATGCAACCACATTTGCAATATAACACTTGAGATTGACCTGAGTTACACCGACATCACTGCTTACTGTAAAATCAGAAGCACCCTTGAAGTAGACGTGCTCAAACGATGCCGGCAACGAGTCGCCAGCGAATCCTTCTGCCACATATGATCCATACCGTAGAAAAACACCTTTCTCCGGAAGATTATCCTTGCCAACCCACTTGTGAAGAACGTTTTTACCGTTGCTTATATATATTCTGCAACTATCGTTTAGATAATCGTCATAATCACTATCAATAAGCGATCTTGTGGTTCTGGAATTCACAACAACATTCATCTTAACAAGACCTTCTCCATCTGTGGAGAACGGTGCTTCAGAGGTACACGACGACAGCGAAGCCACGGCTGTGGCGAATGCCACACTCATCGAAATATATTTATACATAGTCTTCATCGCCATCATTAATTAGTTTTAAGTTTAAGTTCCTTCTCAGTTGTACCTGTCTCATCTGTGACAGTAAGCTTGAATATATGCTCAGCGGCTCCGAGGGCACCGAGCATTGGGAGGAAGCCTGTAATATTGAATTCTACACTCTTTGCGCCTCCAACATTAACAGGGAATCCGAGGCCTGATAACGGACCCTCCAAATCTCCAGGATTAACTAAATCCATATGTGCAGCCAGGCCAACACTCTCCAATTCTTCAGGAGTTAGTTTTTCAGAGATAATATCCACATCAAATGCAGTGATTCCAGTAGACGATGTAACAAACAATTTACATTCCATGCCTTCCGTCACCACATTCACCTTGGAAAGATCAATTCCAGTTCCAGCTGTAATAGATGGTCCATCAGAAGGCTGAGGATCATCAGGAACACTAGGGGTTGGTTCGTCTGAAAGATATCTGTCATCATAAAGATAGAATTCTTCATCAGGTGTAACATCTCCATATTCACCCGTCTTATCCTCAAGATTAACCACGGCGTCAACCTTTATCTCCTCTCCTTCATCTCCTGGATTAATGATACCAGGTTCGTGAGGATCAATCAAATGAAGTTTGAATGTAATCTTGTAATGTGTTCCGGGCTTCACATTATCATATGTCTTTGTCTCTTCTGTAAGATCTCCATCTACTGTTCCCGAAAAAGAAGCAGCAAGCGTAGAACTTCCTTCAACATAAGCGAAATAACCAGACGATTCAGTAGATGGGAAAAAATCAAGAGGTTCACTTGTTCCTACACAAACGGAGACTTTTGAGTCTTCACTCATCTTTTCAGTTAGCGAAGTATCGAAATTAATCGTAACCCTCACATTGGCAAGTTTGCATACAACAGGATCCAAATTATCGATAATTTTATTGTTTTCAATCTTGAATGCCTCAGATATTCCTAAATAATAAGGTTCATTGAAGGCGGCATCTTTCTTCGGTTTATCAAATGGTTTATCTGTATCGCCACCATAAGAAGCCTTAACGACATAGGAACCAACAGGAAGCGTAACGACCTCCGGAAGTTCATTGTAAGGAAACTTCTTCACATATTTACCATTAGGTTTTTCAGCATTGAAGAAAGCCACAGTGAATTCATTCACATCAGGTGAATCAGAAGCCCTTACCAAAGTCTCTTCATCTTTTACTTGCACTGTCAAGGAATGAGTAAGGAACTTACCTTCCCCTTGATTCGATTCTTGCGAGAATGGTGCTTCATTCGCACAAGAAGCCAACGAAAATACCATTATCGCAAAATAAAAAATATCTTTTAGTTTCATATTATTTTGTTCAGTTCTTTAATACTCGAAAGTAAGATTATCAATATAGAGGGTTGCACCTCGAGAGCAGCACTCTTCCTTGTTGCAGTAATCAGTAGTCTTTATATCATTCTCCTTGTTACTTGAAGAAATTTTTATCTGAAGAGTTGTTGGTTTCTTCTGAAAGGTATCTGAGACATAAACTAAAGGAAGTTCAAAATCGGAATAAGTATCTTTTGATCCTAACTCAATTATGCCGCTTGCAAGGATCTTGTCCCCATCAAGAAGTTTTACGATTACCTGTCCCTTCTCATTCGGATCATGTTCATCTGGAATATATTTATAAGAACCCTTTAACTTAGTAGGTCGAGTTGTAAAGTCTACTCCCTCTTTAATGGATGATCCAAGATACATATACCCAGCTGTTCTATTTGCAATGCTCGACGGATGATTCGAACAGAAATAATTTGAATGTTCAGTATTACCAGTTTGATTTAAATAGTCAATCGCTTTCCCGTTTACATCCCATGCCACATTTCTTATAACCATAGCATTAGTACCTGAAGGAGCCGAAAGGTTTTTGTAGACATCGGCTGTAGAAATATAAGCATCTTGACCTTGCCCCCAGAACTTAGCAGTTGGTTGTTTAGACTCCCACGAAAGCGTTGTATTATATACCGAAGGAATGAGATACCAACTATTTTTATTTGATGCGTTCAAATTGCACGTTTGAGAATTTGAACTTACCCATTCCCGAGGTTCTTTGATGCCCATGGACAAAGTTGTTTGGTGCTTATCTCCTCCTCTAGTAATCGTCCATTGACCGCCTTGGTTAATTGTTGTATTGATTGTCTCTGTCAAATCTTCAAAATCTCCATTAGGCACTCCATTTTCTATTTCTGTGGATACGGTCTCCTCTGATCCGAATGCTTTCGGTTTTGATGCAGACTCTAAAGTGGTTTTTATTTGATAGGACTTTCCAGAAGCCAGATTTGGAATAGTGATAATACCGGTTTCTTCATCACTTTTCAACGTTTTTGGATCCATTCGCTTACCATCTACGAACACATGTAGCTTTCTGAAAAACAAGTAATTCTTGTCAATATCACTCTCGTCTATTCTAATTCTGATAGATTTAGCCATCGGATCCAAGAGAACATTATATTCCGGATACTTGAATGGTATTGATGTTAAAGCAGCTGGCTGCTCATCCTGATTGTTGATATCTCTGTTAAAATATACCTTTACTTGAGGTGCATCATTATCAGTAAGTGGCAACGCTATACGATAGGTATATTCATGCACCGGGAACTGAGCCGATCTCGTTACTGGCACACCGTTGATAGATTTAATATCACATGATTCATAACCATATTCCCCCTGCACATCAAAACTAAATGGATTGCTACCGGGCGCAGTAGGATCAGGACCGTTATATCTGATAATAATATCCGCATACCCATCTCCGAAGAGAGCCTCCTGACCTTCAGCAGAAATCTCCTTCGGTATTACAGCCACCGTCACCTCGATCGGTTCGTTAGCCTGCATATGAGTATCAGTTACTTGGAAAATAAACTTATGCTCTCCAGAAGGAAGGTTTCTACACAATTCGGTAAGGTCGAGTTTTGCCAATTCTCCAGGTTCGCGGTAGAATCCAATAGCGTTAATACCGGCTTTGGCAAGATCTTCCTGTTTATCTGCGGCTTTACAAAGATCAATCACTCCATCTGTTAAGAATGTAGGATTATAAGTATCAGACACAACAGTAAGAAGAGCCTCTGCAATCGTTCCATGAGCGACAACATTAAACTTGATAGTACCATCGAATTGAGTACCCTCAAGAGATGCGAAATTTTGACCTGGTTCAAAACCTTCCGGTTCAACCTTTGGCGCTTCCATATTACCAAGTTCCCTTGAAAGATCTATGATAATAGGCTCTTCTTCAAGGCTCTCATCAAACTCTATAACAAGTTGAGCGTTTCCAATCTCACCATTATATATATTATAGCGCATCTTATACAAGTGCTGAGCCTCAGCATTGAACTTTCCAGGTTTTAATGATACAGAAATTCCATTTTGTTGCTCAGCTTTCATTGTAACGGTTACCTCACCAGGGGTAATGTAGTTCAGAGCCTCTCGGCTTCCAAGATTTACAGGTTCTTTACCAACCGTCTGAAGAGTAGTTTGCCAATCGCTGAAATAGTTCTTAAAGGCTTCAGTGTATTCGATATCAACAATGGCATTGGCGAGCCCAGCATAAAGATCAACATCCGTGGTTTGACCTTCAAGGACAGTAATATTCTCTGTCAAACCATAATAATATGCATGTTCAAACCCTTCCTCACCCTCTTTAATCGAACCCTGAGCATCAGGTGTTCCATAGAAAGCCTCTATAGAATAGATTCCGACAGGGAAGGAAGCCTCATCTACAAAGTCTTTAACACTTTCCCATGTTTTGGTCATCGAACCATCTTCTTTGGTCATTCTGATATGAAAATCCTCTACCGGTGGAGTCACTATCTCAGTTGAAATGGCTCTGACCTCTGGCACAGCAGCTGAAACATCTCCACTAGCAGTGAGGTTCAACTTCAAGCTTCCCTCACCGGATCCATTGACACTCCCCCAAGGTGCCTCATCAG
>CAMWQF010000176.1 GCA_947176285.1 uncultured Porphyromonadaceae bacterium | reverse complement strand
CGGTCTGCAATTCGCACAATGTATGTGCCGGAAGCAAGAGATATGCTTTCCGAAGCCTCAGCACTGTTTATAAATGCCACCTCAATACCAGATACTGTATATATTGCAATGGACTGACCCGTAGCACCCTCAACAAGAAGATTGCCGTTGTTTGAGAGTATCACTACGTCTTCTGATATTGAAGAAACTTCAGATGCTTTCGGCATAGTAAAGCGTGCCTGAGCTGAATAGGAAGTCTCACGACCATGCGTACAAAATGCGCGAACTTTCCAAATATAAGTTGCTAAAGACTGGAGATTTCCAATTTCTACAGTTGCCTCTTCCGACTCAACATATGACCATTCGGTTTCAGTAGAGAGACGATAAGCCACCTCATATTTCTCGGCTACATCGATAGCGTTCCACGAAAGAATAGCAACACCATCATCACCCTTACTATCTACATCAGAAACAAGACCCTCAGGAGCATCTACAACAGGATAGTCGGCAGTTGTAAAGTCGACCAAGTCACTCCATTCGCTGAAGATTTCTTCTCCGGACTCTTCTTTAGCGATCAGTGCGCGAACTTTTACGGTGTATTCAGTATTAGCCTCAAGACCAACGATAGTGTAAGTCATGGCGTTTTCTACTCTTACCACCTTGAAGTCATCGGCATTCTTAACTGAATATGCAAGTTCATAATCAGTCTGATCAGCGACCCAATTGATAACCGCAGAATCCTCTGTCACTTCACCAATTGACACCTCGGGAACTCCCGTAGACTCAGCCTGAGAGAGGCTGAAACGTTCTACATACATGTTGCCACCGAAAGCCGGTGCCATGAAAGTGTTCCAATAAAGGCGGACAAGCACAGTTTCTCCGTAATATGCATCAAGGTCAGCCGAAATTGCATTGTAGCTTGTCAATTCCTCTTGTTCGGGATGATTTGCAGCATCAAATGTTGCTACGGATTCCCAAGTCTCTCCATTATCGGCAGATACCTGTATTTCGAGTTTATCATCTTCTGCCCATGCATTGTAAGGTTCGCTCTGGAAACGGCTCAAGCCTTCCACTATGCTATAGCTGAAATCTGCCTTTATATGACGGACGTTGACTTTTACAGGAGCCGGGGTAATCCATGCACGTTTGCCATTGATGGCGTCGCCACGGTTGTTAATAACTCGGATTTGCATGATTTGGCTACCGCGAGAGGGTTCTCCTGTCGATCTATCGTAGTATGCCTCATCTGTCACCATAAGGGTGTCATCGCCTGCATCGCTGCTTTCCCAGCCATAAGGAACCCTGTAATTAGGGAAGTTATATGAATCACCGTCGTATGGACTAGTGATGATTGTAGACCAGCCTGTAGACACCGGTTTAGAAGTATACTCACCTTTTGCATTACGCGTATATACGCTGATGTAGTACATAGTAGAGGGATCAAGGCCTTCTATCGTGATCTCGCCGGGCTTACCGACATAGGCTACAGTACCACCATTTTCCGGCATAGGCACGCCTTCATAAGAATAAGTAGGCTCGAAATCCTCAGGAACAGGAAGTACATCACCTTCCTTCAACTCAGGCGTAATAGTACCGAACAGTCCGTGATCGCCATAGTTGCTACGTTCGCAATACGAATTATAGATCACCAGAACATCATCGTCAGTACCGTTTTCAGCTACTGTCATAGTTATCTTGTCGGTTTCTGCCGGAGCAAACTTAACTTCGCCCGGAGATGCCGGAAGTGTAGCCACTTCTCCTTTAAGAGGGGATTCCACGTTATATTTCGGACCATTAAGTCCATACGCTCCGGCAGCATAAACGTAGAAATTAAACTCAGTGCCGGGTTCCATAGAGTAGACAACGCCATTAGTAGCGGGACCATATGAGACTACGGTGGCTTCGCCGATCTTATCACCCTGATTATACACTACGCCATCTTCGGGTGCTGAGGGTTGCTCATTTGATGTGGTATATAATACCAGATAAGTCTGAGCATCTGATGATGGAGTGAATGAATAGCTAATCTGATCAGAAGTGCGTTCGAAGATTAGATCGGTAGGCTGATTAGCCGGGACAACACAATCTCCGGGAACATCCCATTTGATAGTAGTTCCTGCAGGAGTTGCAGCTGAGAACCTTACCTCTTCAACTGAGTTGCAAGACACTTCAAGCTCTCCTATAGACCCCTTAGCACACACATAATTATCACCTTCACGCACCGCTATGCGAAGAGGCACTTCCAAGGATTCTGTGAAATTTTCTGCTTCATCTTCTGAGATATAATCACGGAATCCATTGAATACATAGTTTACTCCTCCGTCTGCAGTAAGAGTAAGTTGGAAATCAGTGACAAGACCGGATTTTCCCCATGATGACACGAGACAAAGGACGTTGCTGAACTGCAGCGTGATAGATGCATCGCTGCCGGAACCATTTATTTTATATGAAATTTCCGTATCTTCACGATGTGCCACACTTTGGCTGCATGCAAGTCCCACCAATCCATTATCATTAAAGAATGTAAGGAAATTGGCGCGCATGAAGGTATTGTAACTTATCTCTTCCTCGCCGCCAAGATAAAGATAACCGAATGGCGACACCAAGAAGCTCGTATATTCTTTTCCTGCAAAATTAAAGGTAAACCCCAGGTCGAAACCTTTGGCTGAATCTCCATCGGAGGTGATTCCATCAGGTGTGATGACACTGCGATCATACCAACTTATATCGGTTTTTTCATCAGTCCCTTTATAAATAACAGTCGGGTCTGCAAGAGGAGTATACTCACCGCCTGACTCGGAAAGGGTATAGCCCAGCACTACTTGAGAATTTGCTGCTACTGCTGTCAATGTTGTAGCGCAAAGGGTTATAAACAATTTTTTCATAAGCATATAGTTTAATGATCCTTATTTGACAAATAATTTAAGAGCATTGCCTTCAGCATCTTTAGTGAAATAGATACCTCCCGGAAGAGAGACTGCTGCATGTCCGCCGCAGGCTACAGTTTTTGCCACTCTGACTCCGGCAGCGTTATAAATGCTCATTTCAGTGCCGTCAGGCATATTGCCGGTTATTGACTTGCCATCATAACCGAGTGAGAAAGATTTTAGAGACACCGTTTCTACAGCGGTATTCGGCATACCGAATGTGCCGTCTTCATTTAAGATGGTCATGACATACGTATTATCACCGGTCACTGAACCCAGCATTCCATCAACCCAGTTAAGAAGATAAGAATCTTTTCCATAAGGCTGAGATTTGAGAGATGATGCCTGGTGACCCTCAACAGTGACGGGAACATAATCATTATCCCATACAAATTCGCCACCTGCATCAAAACGTGCAGCATATCCGATCTCTTGATTTTGAGCGGCTTGCTCCATAAAGAAAGCTGTGGCTCCTCCATCAGGAGTCGGAAGCACAGATGTGTAACCTACGGAATGTTGCACCGGCTCAAAGAGCACCTTTGCATCATCACCCCATAAAAGGTCGCCCTCCTTGCTTACTTTCTGCATCATCATGCCTTGCCAGCCCTGGTTGCCGCTAGTGATGCGCCAGATAACATAGAATCCGGAACCATCTTCTGCAGCACACGTTGAAATCTGGAAACTACGCCATGCTTCAGTGTAGAAAAGTTTGACGTCTGATTCATCGCTCTGACCTTTAAATCCGAGTTCACCATCAGGAGTAACGTAGCTGAGATACGGAGTCTCCAAATTGATGGCATTGCGATCATCTGTCCATGCTACAAGCACTCCGCCATCACCGGAGGGAGCGACTTTAATCTGAGTATGAATCGGGGTGCTTCCCCAGCCTCCACGATAAATGCGCACATCCTTGCTCCATACGGATTCTCCTTCGAAATCAATCTTACGTGCATACAGAACTTGAGAACTTGAACGGGCATAAACCAAGATAAATGTGTTATCACCCGAATTCACAAGATACGGATAAGTGGTGAAATCCTCGTCAAGCCGCATTTTCTTAAGATCCCACTGTGGCTTGCCATCCTTACTTATGCGCTGGAGGCAGACATTTGTAGTGGTAGCGCTCATTTCCAACCATGCGAATACGAAACTTCCGTCTTCAAGTTCTACGATACGCATGGCTGCAGATCCATCAGCGGGATTGAGAGCATCGGAAATCGCCACTCCATCCTCACCCCAAAGGAGTGTTCCGTCAGGAGCCACCTTATATGCGGTGTATGATCTTCCGCCGCCGGATGAGTTTCGGCAATCCTGCACTGCAACAATTGCATTACCTTCGGAGTCGACAATCATATAATCATTGATTACAGTGTAGGAATAGTTATTATAATCGCTAATCACCTTCCCCAGCCCTTCGAATTCAGGATTACCTTCCTTATCAAAATGCTGCACTATATACTCGTAGACGACATGGCTTGTATCATACTCATCTTCCGCATTCTTAGTATTTGGATGATACATCATAGCCCATACAGATCCGTCGGGGCATGCTTTCACTTCCGTAGCATAGCTGGAAGTTTTATGCGGAAAGATAGCCACTGGGTCTTCACTTGAATCTCCCCAACCGGCAATAGCAGTGCCGGCCATAGCCAAAGCGGCCATGAAAAGTAAACATTTCTTCATAGCAATTATATTATTTGATTATTTTTTCTATTTTTACCGACCCATCACCAAAACTGCGACGAACAAGATGGATTCCCTCAGGATAACTGTTAAGCTTACGCCCGGCGATATCGAAAATCTCAATCTTCACCGGTTCAGAACTTAATCCTACTTCATTCACACCGCTTGATTCAACCGTCTTGAAGAATTGACGCATTCCATAGTTGCGGATTTCACGGTAAATAGTCACCTGTTTTCCGTCAATGCCTACAATCTTCACACTTCCGTTTGGATGACAGATGCCGTTTCCCCACGCATCGAATATCTCAAGACAGTAAATTTTACCCGGATCGAGTTTTACAGCCTCTGTGTATTCAGCAACTTCTCCATTTGGATACGGACCGAAGTCATATATAAGATTTCCATCTTCATCAAGGATGCGCCAAGTGTTGTCGGCAGCATCAATATCTGTCTTAATTACAACATTGAATTCCGAAGGATATGCTGCCACTTCCTGAATGCTACCTCTGATCGACGCTGTCTCAACATCTTCTCCATTTGCTTTCATCATGCGAATGATATAAGACGTCTGATCATCATCATAAGTGGGCTTCAGCATTCCGTTAAGCGGGACGCGGACTATTTCATTGGTATGGGCAGGAATCTCTCCTTCCCATCTGCACACAGACAATTCGCCATTTATTGTGACATCGAAGTCAGCAGATGTCAATGGAACACCTCCATTATTCTGAAGTGCCACTTCAAAAAAATCGAATGCATGATTCTTTGATATCCCTAGAGGCGCTTCAGTGCAACCGGCAATCAATGACTGTGGAAGTGATGAAGTGTCGGGACGTGTGGAGCATACCTGACACACATCATCTACTCCATCAGTGACAAACACAAGCAACTCAACATTCACAGGATCTACTGCAGTACCACCTATCTCTTCAGGAAGAACATAAGAAAATGAGCGTTCAAAGAATTCTCCTTCCGATTTAGTTGCAATCACATCGCCCATATCATTGTCTGTCAATCTTGCACGGAGCATATGGCGGTGAGGATACTCGTAGCCGAGCAGACCTCCGCTTTGCGGACCTAATATCTCACTCTGAAGCAGAAATACATTAAGACGAGGATCATTCATAGAAGAAGTCAGGTATCCTTCGACATTAAGAGTGAGGGTGCGTGTCTGATCATCGTAGCTGCTGGATGTCCAGAGATTAACAGGAGATATTTCATTAATAACGTCACGGCACGCTGCGCCCCAGTCACTTCGTGATATTGCCATGTTATCGGAATAAGGTCGCCGACTGATGACGGCAGAGGGATAGAACGGCACATCGAAATGCTCGTGAAGAGCATCTCCAACAGGTATACGAAAATCAGGCTCCATTGCATATGGATTAGCATAGCTGCCAGCATGTATGGCAACCATGAAGACTTCTTCAGGATGAAGCGTTGCGAGCATCGTAGCCACTTTGTGGCCGTCAGGACAATTAGGGCAATGAATACCGGTAAACTCTTCTATCAATGCCGCACGATGAGTCGGCTCTGTAGAAACATTATAGCCGGACACGGCAAGCGGATATAAAAGAAGGGTTGAAAGTAGAATTTTATTCATAGGCTTGA
>CAMWQF010000175.1 GCA_947176285.1 uncultured Porphyromonadaceae bacterium | reverse complement strand
ATTTAATGAATTTATTTTCTTTCTCCTAATAGAAAGGAGAAATACGCCTCACGCAAAACATCCTTCCCTCAAAGACACAAAATTAATTAAAATTTGCAAAATAAGCAAAAATTAAAGGGAAATAAGACAAAAAAAACATTCGCCCCACATACTCAGGGCGAATGTTTTCATATTTTTATTTGTCAAATTGGCTTGTATTAATCCTTAAGACCTTCTACAAACTTGCGGTATGACTCGTTTTCAGGATCATACTGAAGATATTTGTTGAAGTTTTCTTTTGCCTTGGCAATATCTTTCTGATCAAGATAGTAGTTGCCAAGATAGTTATAGATGGTCTTAGCATCTCTTGCGTAGCGTGAAGTGTCATCGCTCTTTTCCAGAAGAATGGCAGCCTCGCTATACATTGGGAATGCAGCTGTCTTCACTTCTGCATCAGAAGCAGCACGTTGCATTGCTATGTCGCCATAAATCTTGTAAGGCTTGTAGTTGCCCGGAAGTGCAGCTTCCATCTTGGTAGCATAGTCATAAGCCTTCTTGAAGTAATCTTCAGCCTTTGAAGGATTGTCCTGTTTGTTCTCAACTCCGGCATAGAAACTGAAGGTAGCCTGCTGGCTGTAGTCATTGAAATCTGGACTTTCCAACTTTGCTAAGTAGTCTTCAAATGAATCAGAAGCGCCTGAGAAGTCGTTGGCTTCAAGATGGGTCATTGCCAACTGTTTGTTGAAGTTGGCGTTTTCCGGCATTTCCTTAATAGCCTCCTGAAGCACTGCGATTGCTTCATCAGCACGTTTTGCTTTTGTAAACTCTTCTGCAATCAGGATGAAGTCGATGGCTGCAAACTTATTGGTTGTTGGATTTGCATTGTGAGCAGCAAGAAGTTCCTCTGCCATAGGCACGAGCTGATCAGCCATTTCCGGAAGGTTTGCTGCGTTCATAAACTGATAACGGCGTGCTGTGAAGTTGCCCGGGTTGGCTGCAAGAAGTTGAGTAGCGTAGTCATAACCCTTCTTAAAGTCCTGGCTATAGAAAAGAAGGAATGCATAGCGGTCCTCATCCTGCTTGAAGTGGTTGGGATTCTTCACATATGCTCCATACTCGCGTGCTGCGTCTGCATAATCCTTCTTGTTATAGTAAGCATTTGCAAGTTCGCGCTGTCCGAGTGCAGAAGTCGGGTTCACGGAAAGAAGTTCCTTAAGCATGGTGATAGCATACTGTGGATTCACCTGAGTGTAAAGGTTTGCATACTTCACATAAGCTTCTGTAGCATTGGCATCATAGCCTTTTGCCATTTCATACTTTCCGGCTGCGCCGCCCCAGTTCTTCTTGTCCTTCTCCTGGTCTCCTTCGAAGATGTAGATTTCCGGAGCTTGCAAGTTGATTTTACGAGCTTTCGTAACTTTGCTTTCTATCTCTTTAGCATATGCCACAGGGTCTGCGTCATAGTATGCACGTGCGATGGCAATTTCTGCCGCTGCATCTTTCTTAACGAGTCCTTCTCCTTTTTTGAACTGTTCGGCTGCTGTCTTTTTGTCACCTTTCTTGAGTGCGAGTCCGCCAAGACCGATGTAGTTGTTGGCATAATTGGGGTTGGCCAGCACGCCTGCTTCAAAATATTTCTGGGCTTCGTCAAGCTTGTTCTCATCAATTGCTATAAGGCCAAGATAATAGTTGGCGATAGCCTTGTCTGTGCCTGCATTGTTGAGGTTGCGCAGAAGCAACTCCTTGGCATTGTCAAGCTGGTCTGCCTTGTAGTATTCAGCACCTTCAAGGTGTGTCTGTGCTGATGCGCTCATTGCCATTACTGCAAGTGAGGCTGCAAAAAGTGTCCTGATTTTCATCTTTATATAGGTTTATTATTTTGTTTCTGATTGTCTTGGAATCTCATGAATCCTTGATATTGGATTCCTTTTGCCAATACCAAATGCAAATTTAACGTTTTTTTCTGAATAAGACAAATTTTTTCCCTCAAAGTTTACTGCTCAAAACTAAAAAATATATAAAATTCAAGCCGTCCCTCTATTCTCTATATAGGAACGGCTTGATAATATTGTATGAGCGTCGCCTTACTGCAAATTAACCATCCTGGTGCTCATTTTGTATGGAAGTATACCTGTCTTGGATATGATCTTCTGTCCGATGAATCCTCGAGTGAATTCATAGAAACTGTTAAGGACACTGCTCTTTGTAGCGGTGCTGATCATGTACACCTTTCGATACAATGGGTATTCCCCGCTGAAGATATAGGCTTGATATGGCATATATCCTACTGTTGAATAGTCATTTTCTTCTACAGGGTTAGAAACTTTGAGAATCTTAACCTCCGTTGTGAGATTGGTCGCGACTGTGTCGTTTTCAACCGCATAATCTTCCATTCTTTTTTCAACCGGAACGTTCTTGGCTTCTTCCAAGTCTGAACCAAGCCAGCTCACGCTGATGATTCCGATGGCATTTTTGTCTTTCTTTACTATGTCAAATACTTCTGCATTGTCTTTTTGAGCGAATGCATTAGGATTGTCTGATACTTTTCCATTCTCTCCAAGGAATTTCTCACGCATGAAACTTACTGTGGAACTTCCCTGATTGTCAAATACTAGTTTGATGTTGGCATCATCCGGCACTGCAAGTTGATTCCATTTTGAAATCTTTCCATTTATTATTCCTTTGATGTCTTCAAGCGTAAGCGACGAAACGGGATTATCTTTATTCACTATCAAGGCTACAGCATCAACGGCAATACATGTCTGCCTTACTATGCGGCGATACTTGTCTTTGATATATTGTATCTGATCTTTTGTCAACTCGTGAGTCGTCACTACAAGCTGTGTCTTATCCTCAAGCAAAGAGTCCATAGCCGTTTGCTCATCCACGTAGAATGGAATGACGGCACTATTAGGATATTGGTACTCAAATACTTCAATTTCTTCTTGAAGTATCTGGCGGAAGCCGTCGTCGCAATACATTGTAGCACTCCCATTGGCATACTCGCCACGTTTTATCGGGCTGCATGCTATAGCAATTGCCGCCAAGATTACTCCCAGCGACAATGCTTTAAATGACATATGTGTATGTTTCAGTGTCATAATGATACTTTATAATAGTTACAGATATCTGTGTTGGAGACGTCACAACTTACTCGTCTTTATTGACGATATACATTCTTACGCCTCTCCATATTCCATACGCTACTAATAGGCCGCCTACGCAATAGCTTATCACTTTATTGTCGATGTTGAAGAAGCCGGTGAAGAATAATATGCCGACTGCTATATATACAATCATCATGAAGATGTTGAAGCCAATGCGAAATCCTTTCGGTTGGCCGGTCTGAGGATCATCTAAGTTTTTCATATCTTTATAATTTTTTTAGGTTTCTATATACATTTAACATTTGGCTCGCTTTTTGGTTTAACATTTCATAATATTTTTATTTCTTATCCATGCTTATTCCCTTCCTTCACACTTTATCCTCATTTCGAGATTGTCTCAAAACAAAAAATCCCACATCGCTAGATGTGGGATTCCTTTATAAATAGGGTAGGGGATTACTGCTGCTGCAGACGGAATTGTACCGGGAGGGTGAAGTATGAACGCACGGCAACACCATTGTTCTTACCTGCCTGCCACTTCGGCATCTTGTTTACGACGCGGAGTGCCTCTTTATCGAGGTCCTTGTCAACACCCTTGAGGATCTGTGCCTGAGATACCGATCCGTCCTTCTCTACGACGAACTTCACGATTACACGACCCTGAACGTCGTTCTGCTGAGCTGCTTCCGGATAGCGGATGTTGCTGCTGAGCCATTTCATCAGAGCCTGAGTACCACCGGGGAATTCTGCCTGTTGCTCTACTGCCTGGAAGATTTCCTCTTCCTTCGGCTTAACAGGCTCCGGCTCTTTTACAACAACTGCTTCCTGCACTGCCTTAAACTTGTCGGCGTCATCTGAGCCTTCCTGGTTTACGACACCACGGGCTGTATTGTCTTCAAGCTGCTCTTCCATCTCCATCACCTCATTCTTTACATCGTCTACAATGGCGATCTGAGTCACCTGTACTGTAGCGAGCACTTCCTCAGGCACTTCGGGGATTTCAATTTCAACTTTCTGCTCTTCCGGCTCTTCCGGTTCCGGCTCTTCTTGATCCATCTGCTCAAGCTGGGCTGCAAGCATCTTTTCTGCCTGCATCTTTGCTTCTATAGCGGCTTTCTCTGCACGATAATCGCTATATTTGCTCCAAGCTATGATAATGCCTATAAGGCAGACGAGGCAGATGAGAAGCATGATGAATGCTCGGTTGTGACGCTTGTCACTCTCGCGACGCATTACGTATGCACCGAATTCTTGATTCTTATCGGCAAATACTATATCGCGCCATTCTTTCGATGTAAGATCTACATTACTTTTAGCCATTTTTTCTTTGTCTTAAAGGTTAATAAATCATACATCACCGGTTGCGGTTCTGGAACTCAATAAGCATAGTCGAGTCCATGCGGCTCATGTTGTCGATCTGATACTTGGATACTGAGTTGATCTGCATCTCGTCAAGCATTTCCACGAGTGCTCCATAGGATGCCTCCGGAGTTGACTTGATGATGATTACCGGTTTTTTCAATGTCTCGTCTTTGCGCACCTCTTTGGCTTTAACGTCAAACTGCTCCTGTGTGATCTTGCCGTCGCGGAAGTCTTTCTTTAGAAGTTCGATCTTTTTCCAGACATCTTTGTTGCGGTCTTGAATGATACGGCGGATATCCTTTGACTCATCTTTCGAGCCAACAAAGTCGGCTTTCTTGAGGTTATTGTTTTCCGCTGTAGGAACAGCTTCGCCGTTGCAAGGCTTGCCGTCATAGTAGTAAATCTCATTGACTACGCGTCCGTTAACTGTATCGGGGATAAAGCTGCCCGGCTTGCGTTTTGCGTCTATGATGATTGTGATTGCATCGTCTGCCGACGCCTGGCTCATGTTCTCTTCATTCTGAACTTTCTCATTTGAAGGGAGCGCGATATTAAGCGTCTGAGACTTGATCATGGTCGTACACAGCATGAAGAACGTGATAAGCAACATGTTCATGTCGACCATCGGGGTAAAGTCTACCCTAATCGTCATCTTTTTCTGGGCGCCTTTTTTCTTGCCCCCAGCTTCTTTCTGTTGAACTTCTGCCATTTTACTCGCCTCCTGCTTTTAATGATGTAAGTAGAGTGAATTTATTCATCTTGATGGTCTGGAGGTTATCCATTACCATGTGTACGATGTCGAATGCCGTATTCTGGTCTGCTTTCAGTGCCACGCCGGTACCATCCTTGATTGCGCCTGCCAAGTTTTCATTGTCTGTCTGGCGCATTGCCTTCATCCACATCTGGAATTCGTCAGGACGAGTGTCGTCTTGATTCCATTCCACCGGAATTCCGGTCACATGATTAGGATCGGTATCTTGGCCCTGAAGCCACTTGTCCATCTTTGAGGTGCCTTCCGGCTCAGATGCTAAGTTCAGGAACTCTCCCATCTGTGCGAGGGGAACTCCAAATGAGCCAAGCTTGCTGAAAGCCATCTTTTGCTGAGGTGTGAAGCTCAGTTTGTTCTTATGCGACTCATTGTAGATCTCGGCCACTTTGTCGAGCAACGCCATTTTCATCTTTTCATTTGACCATTTGTTGGATGTGTCGTTGTTCATTGTGAGCCAAACTTTACCTTCCGTCACACGCCCTTGCGCATCTCTTTTTGCATCAGGGCTAACAAGGATCTGTACATAGTTGGTCTCCTGAACCTTTTCTTCCGATACGGAAGCAGGAGTGATCACCTGTGTCGGTTCCTTGGCAAGGAAGGTTGAAGTCAACATGAAGAAGGTAAGCAGAAGCACCGTCACGTCACTCATCGCGGTCATGTCGATGAATGTACTTTTCTTTGCTATTTTTACTCTTCCCATATTAGCTATTAACTTTTTTCGTTGTTAATGTTTCTTCTTTATGCCTTTAATCCTTTGGATTAGTGGGTAGCGGCAAATGTTGCTACGATAGAGAAACCGATTTCGTCAATAGCGTAGGAAAGGTTGTCGATCTTGTTGGTGAAGAAGTTGTAGGAGATTACTGCGAATGCACCGGTTGCGATACCGAAGGCAGTGTTCACAAGTGCCTCAGAGATACCGGTTGACAGCTCAGTTGAGTCAGGAGAACCAGAGTTTGCAAGAGCCTGGAATGACTTGATCATACCCATTACAGTACCGAGAAGACCGACGAGAGTACCGAGAGTAGTAA
>CAMWQF010000174.1 GCA_947176285.1 uncultured Porphyromonadaceae bacterium | reverse complement strand
AGGCGGCTTTTTT
Organism: uncultured Porphyromonadaceae bacterium; assembly: GCA_947176285.1. Lineage (GTDB taxonomy): Bacteria > Bacteroidota > Bacteroidia > Bacteroidales > Muribaculaceae > Lepagella. The sequence continues at coordinate 6,262 of CAMWQF010000174.1, read as the reverse complement.
GCTCTTTATCGTTATTGTTACTTTCTTTCCAAAGTGATGGCATCTATGGCTGCTATTGTCACCAAGTCGATAATCTCTCGTTCGGAAGAGTTGCTGTTGGTGAAGTAGACAGGTTTCTTCAATCCCATCTGGATAGGACCGATGATTGATCCTACTCCCATGCTCAGAAGCATTTGTGTAGTGGTATTGGCTGCAGTAAGATTTGGGAATACAAGAGTATTTACCTTCTTTCCTTTCAGCATATTGAATGGATATGTGTGATCGCGAAGTTCAGTGTTGATTGCATATTCCACTTGCATCTCACCATCTACATTCACTTCCGGATATTTCTCATGAAGTTCTTCGACAGCACTTGCCACCATCGTAGCCTCTTCATGCTTCGATGATCCGAAGTTGCTATACGACAACATTGCTATCTGAGGCTCTATTGCAAAAAATTTGACAGTATGATCAGCAAGACGCGCAATATCTACCAAGGCAGCCTTATCTGCATCCGGATTCACTGCTGTATCCGCAATGAAGAACGTGCCCTTGCGTGTATTCAGAATATGCATGGTAGCAAAATGATCGTATCCCTCTTGAAGTCCAATTATTGAAACCACATCGCTTGCTGCAGATTCTCCTGCTGCATAAGATGAGTATAGACATGCATCTGCATCTCCGGTCTCAACCATCATCATGCCGAAATACGACCGTTCATACATCTTTTCAAGAGCCAAGTCATAGGAGAATCCTTCGCGTGATTTCTTCTGTGCGAGAATCCTTGCATAGCGTTCACGAGTCTCCATCTCCCTGTCATGACGCGGATTAATGATCTCAACTCCATCTAGAGAGAGTCCAAGACGAGCAGCACGCTTTTCAATCATTTCTTCATTTCCAAGCACAACCGGATGGCAAATGCCTTCATGATGGCTTCTGACAGCAGCACGCAGCATATTGTCCATATTGCCCTCACAAATGACAATTCGTTTAGGAGTGCGACGTGCCATTTCGGTGATACGGCGCATCATCTTGCCGTCATCTCCCATCAGGCTGCGTAGTCTCACCTGATATGCATCCCAGTCAGTTATAGGGCGCTTGGCAATTCCAGATTCATCAGCAGCCTTTGCCACTGCAGGCGCTACGCAAAGCAGCAGACGTGGGTCAAGTGCCTTTGGCAAGATATATTCTCTGCCAAATTTGATGTTATTCATTCCGTAAGCCTCGTCCACAACTGCCGGAACAGGACGCTTTGCAAGATCGGCAATGGCATGCACTGCGGCAATCTTCATTGCCTCGTTGATGCCGGTCGATCCGCAATCAAGAGCCCCGCGGAAAATATATGGGAATCCGATTACATTGTTGATCTGGTTGGGATAATCCGATCTTCCGGTAGCGACAATAATATCCGGACGTGTCTCCATTGCCAGATTATAGTCAATCTCAGGATTTGGATTAGCCAGTGCAAACACGATTGGATTTGCAGCCATGGAAAGAATCATCTTCGGAGTGACTACGTCTGCTACCGACAGTCCGAGGAATACATCAGCGCCTACCATCGCTTCCTCCAAAGTGTGTAGGTCGCGTGTAGTGGCAAATTCACGTTTCTGCTCATTCAAGTTGGGTCGATCTGCACGAATCACTCCCTTGGAGTCGCACATGACCACATTTTCTTTCCTTACGCCTAACTGGACATAAAGACGTGTGCAACTGATGGCAGCCGCTCCGGCTCCATTCACCACCAAGCGTATATCCTCTATCTTCTTGCCTTGAATCTCCAGAGCATTAAGAAGTCCGGCTGCAGAAATGATTGCTGTGCCATGTTGGTCATCGTGCATGATTGGAATGTCACACTCCGCTTTGAGTCGTGTTTCTATTTCAAAACATTCAGGAGCCTTGATGTCTTCGAGATTGATGCCTCCGAATGTAGGGGATATGGCTTTGACTATCTGGATGATCTTTTCAGGATCTTTCTCATTTATTTCTATATCGAATGCATCAAGCCCTGCAAATATCTTAAAGAGCAGAGCCTTACCTTCCATCACCGGTTTACCTGCCATTGCGCCTATGTCGCCAAGACCCAATACGGCTGTGCCGTTACTGATGACACCTACAAGATTTCCTTTGTCAGTGTATCGATACACGTCCTCCGGATTCTTTTCTATCTCAAGGCAAGGATATGCCACGCCGGGTGAATATGCCAACGCGAGGTCATGCTGTGATGCGTAAGGTTTGGTGGGTACAATTTCAATTTTTCCCGGTTTGCCCTCCTCATGGTAATCGAGGGCCATCTCTTTAGTTACTTTCGATATGTTCTGCATCGTATAATTTATTAAGATTTTTTACCTGTAGATACTTAGTTGGTGTCAATCTACAATATTAGGCACCGGACCATATTCGTTCATCTCCATCTGGCTGTCTTTGCAATACCATACAAGGAGAATTATCCATCCCACAACCGGAACGAGAGAAAGCAGAATCCACCAGCCACTCTTGCCGATATCATGCAGGCGCCTTACATCAATGCCAAGATTCGGGAGCAAGAGCGCAAGTCCGACGAGTCCGCTTACGATACTCATGACATTTTGGTTCCAACAAAATACGATCTCCACTACTATTCCGAGAATGAATGCAAAGAGCTGGAACCACCAGAACTCTGACCTTGATGCGCGACCACTGAAATTGCAGTAGTTCTCCTTAAGAGCTCTTTCTACTGCTTCCTTAAATGAAACTTGTCTCTGATACATAATAATGTCTTTTGGGTTAATAAAATCGCAATGGATTGTTGTTGCCGCCAATCCATTGCAAAGTTAATCAAAAATTTTGATTATCCTATCAATTTTTTTCACTTAGTTTCAGAATCTGCAAAATTTCTCTAACAATTATTTAAATTGTTCATCATTGATCTTCAATCGTAGACAATAGAGTTTCAATTTTCCTTGCTGTTTCTGTAGCATGTGCAGCAAAATCAGACTTAGGTTCTTCAGAAGTTTCCCCTATCTGTCGCTCATCAGTGAATATCTGGCAATCTGCAACGAGTGTAAAGCAATTTTCAAGCAATTCAGGCCATTCTGTCAAGTCGATACGTGTCTGAAGAGAATCAAGTGCAAGGGCAATGTTGAATGCTGAGCGAGTCAGTACATTTTCAGATGCATTATTGTCGCAATTATAGATGAATGTGTTTAATCGCTTCAAAAGAACAGGTCTCATCTTGATTAGTTTGTCTCTTTCTTGAGCAGTATGGAGACTACGCTGTTTTTCAATCTCTGAAGTGACATCAATTTCAGACTTCATTGATCCTACAGCATTAAGGAAAAAACCTAAGATAGTCAAGCCGCACATTACTTCAACGGCTGTGACGCATTGTGCCCAACCATGAGCCGGAGTATAGTCGCCAAAACCGAGTGTAGTGATAGTTACGATACTATAATATAGCCAAGATCCGAAGTCAACACCGGCTCCATCAGGAATCCTAAACTGTCCGTCGGGTAATACCCAATAAATAAGTGCAAACACTGGCACAAGCGCAATATAGGAACCGATCCAAACGATAGGCCTCACATTAGACACCACATGAAAGAAATGGCGTATTCGATCTGAGATTTTCATAATATTTATATAGATATAGGTTATTAATTACCATTATAACAATTTCACGCAATAAAAGTCTTAAATCTCACAAAAAATCATTACCTTTGCACTTTCAAAGAAAATTAGCAAAAACAATGGATAGAGGGCGTAAGTCCAAAATAAAACTACAATATCAACACCATGCTTAAACACAAAATGATTTTGGCTGTAATTGCAGCCTCCGTCCTTGCCATTCCGGCAGCTGCGCGCGAATCCCGCCTCTTAGACAAGGGGTGGACTTTCTCACTTACACCTGACTCCGGGTCAGTGGTGCAGCCATTCACCAAGACTGTAGATCTTCCCCACGACTGGAGCATCGAGCTTCCCTTTGACAGCAAAGCATCTTCTCACAATGAAGGAGGTTTCGTCATCAGGGGAAAGGGCAAGTATGAGAAGGAAATAAAACTTACGGCAAAGGATCTTGCCGATTCTAAATATTCTCTCCTTTTCGAAGGAGTATATGAACGCTGGACCCTTAAGGTAAATGGTAAGGAAGTCGGCTTTCGTCCCTACGGTTATTCCTCAGTCATTTATGATATTACTCCATATCTCCATGCAGGTGTAAACACAATCGAGGTGGATGTGGATAGTTCACATGGAAGAAGCGGACGATGGTATACCGGCTCCGGTATATATCGTCATGTGCGTCTGATCAAGACCGGCGAGATTGCTGTAGCCCCATGGTCACTTTTTATTTCCACCAAGGAGATAACGCCATCAAAAGCTGTAATCAATTACTCTTATGATGTCGAAGGAAGCAAAAATGCGCAGGATTTTGAAGTAGATCTAAAGATAATCGATCCGTCCGGTTCAGTGGTGGTGTCGAGTGAAAAGCAGATGTTCGGGATTGATATGTCTGTACGAGGAGCAATGGAGATTCCGAATCCGAAACTATGGAGCCCCGATTCCCCGTCGTTGTATACTATGAGTCTGACCCTCAGGCATGATGGTAAGATTATGGATAATGTAAGTGAAAAATTCGGTATCCGTACCATTTCTTACTCTGCTGAAGAAGGCTTTAAACTCAACGGCGAGCCGGTACTTCTGAATGGAGCATGTGTACATCACGATAACGGTATGCTCGGAGCAGCCTCTTTTGATGCCGCAGAGGCAAGAAAGGTGCGCCTTATGAAGGAAGCCGGCTTCAATGCTATCCGCACAAGCCACAATCCTCCTTCTCCTGGTTTCCTTGATGAATGTGACCGTCAGGGTATCCTTGTCATTGACGAGGCTTTCGACGGCTGGCGCGATCAGAAGAATGCCGGTGACTATCACCTTTGGATAGATGAATGGGGAGTAAAGGATGTCGGTGATATGGTGCGTCGCGACCGTAACCATCCCTCTATCATAGCATGGAGCATCGGCAATGAGGTTATTGAGCGTAAAAACATAGGAGTGATTACTACTGCTCGCAATTTTGCAAATGAATGCCGTCGCCTTGATCCAACTCGTCCGGTTACAGAAGCCCTTTGTGCATGGGACCGCGACTGGGAAATCTATGATCCTCATGCTGAAGTTCTCGATATTGTGGGCTACAACTATATGATTCATAAATCGGAAAGTGACCATGAGCGATGCCCTGAACGCGTCATGTGGCAGACAGAATCTTATCCGCATGATGCTGCTTCCAACTGGCATAAGGTGAAGGAGAATCCTTACATAATAGGAGATTTTGTATGGACCGGACTTGATTATCTTGGAGAGTCGGGACTCGGGCGCTATTTTTATAAGGGTGAGACAGAAGGCGAGCAGTGGATGGCATATCAGTGGCCCTGGCATGGTTCTTATTGTGGAGATGTTGACATCACAGGATGGCGCAAGCCAATATCCTACTATCGCGACATGCTTTATAATGATGACAATAAACTTTATATGGCAGTCCGCGAACCTAATGGATATTATGGAGAAGTAAAGACAACGATGTGGAGCGTTTGGCCCACTTGGGAATCCTGGAATTGGAAAGGTCATGAAGGAAAACCGATTGAAGTAGAGGTAATGAGTAGATATCCCAAGGTTCGCCTTTATCTCAACGATACATTGATAGGAGAGAAAGAGACTGGAGAGGAAAAAGACTGTTTGGCTGTTTTTGAATTGTCATATGCGCCCGGAACTTTGAAGGCTGTCGGCGTAGACACTTATGGCAACGAAGTTGATGCTTTCACTATCACTACTGCCGGAGAGCCTGTAGCAATACGTCTGACTCCGGATAAGACTGTGATGAATGCTGACAATCAAGATCTCGTCTATGTCATTGCCGAAGTTGTAGATGCCGATGGCAGGGTAGTGCCTGATGCAGAGTTCCCGGTTGAGTTTGAAGTGTCGGGCAATGCTATCCTTAAGGCTGCGGGCAATGCGCTGCTGAAAGACACAGACCCATATTTCGACTCTAAAGCCACCACTTGGAAAGGGCGTGCGATGGGAATCCTCAGATCTACTGATCGTAAAGGTGTTGCCACTCTCAAGGTAACATCCCCCGATCTTAAGTCTGCCTCTCTAAAACTTACGTCAAAATAACATCTATTCAAAATTCAAAATATGTCAAAAATAGGAAGTGTAATGACCCCCAAAGGGCGCAAAGCCCTGCTTCTGGGTAGCGGTGAACTCGGTAAGGAAGTTGCTCTTGAACTCCAACGCTTCGGTGTGGAGGTAATTG
>CAMWQF010000173.1 GCA_947176285.1 uncultured Porphyromonadaceae bacterium | reverse complement strand
CTCCCCACCAAATTCCACCCTAATAAATCCATTATCCCGCCACCACATCAGAATCTCTTACTGCTGCAAACGGAAGCCAAAGTAAAAATCTTACAGTTCCTAAATTGATCGTTGCATAAACTTTTGCATTTTAAGAAATTTTTGCTCTCAACTTTCGGTTGTGAAATTTGAATTTTATTTGCATATTACACTTTTATTTTGTACTTTTGCAAGTTGAAAACGGAGGGGCGTCCCGTTGCGGACACTCCGTGGGCTTAATTATACGATAACAATACCTTTATGGATATCTCATACAAGTGGCTTAAACGCTATATTAGCTTCAATGAGTCGCCCAAAGAGTTGGCGGCAGTTTTCACTTCTACAGGTCTCGAATGCGACCAAATCGAGGAAGTCGAGTCTATTCGTGGTGGTCTGAGAGGCCTTAAAATCGGTAAGGTTCTGACTTGTGTGCCTCATCCCGATTCTGACCATATGCATGTGACTACGGTTGACGTTGGCGGAGATGCTCCTCTGCAGATTGTCTGCGGCGCTCCTAATGTGGCTGCCGGTCAGACAGTGGTAGTTGCTACGATCGGAACTGTTCTCTACGATGGCGACAAAGAATTCACCATCAAGAAAGGTAAACTCCGCGGTGTGGAATCTTTCGGTATGATCTGTGCCGAAGATGAGATTGGTCTTGGCAACGACCATGCCGGAATCATGGTGCTTCCCGATGATGTTCCAGCCGGAACCGATGCCGCTGCTTATTTCAATGTGGAAAGTGACTTCCGTCTTGAAGTTGAACTAACTCCAAACCGCGTGGATGCAGCAAGCCATTATGGGTGTGCTCGCGATCTCAAGGCTTACCAATGGGCTCAGATTCTCGAAAAGGGGAATGATGCTAATGTGGAAATGCCCGAGATCAGTCTGCCAGATGTTTCATCTTTTTCAGTTGACAGAAACGATGGTGCTGTTACTGTGGATGTGGAAGATACAAAACTTTGTCCTCGCTACTGCGGTGTAACTATTCGCGGTGTGAAAGTTTCAGAGTCTCCTGAATGGCTTAAAAACCTTCTTGTGGCAGCCGGACAGCGTCCTATCAATTCGATTGTAGACATCACTAATTTTATTTTGCTCGGAATCGGGCAGCCTCTCCATTGCTTTGATCTCGCTAAGGTGGCGGGTGAGAAAATAGTGGTTCGTACTTGCCCCACCGGCACTAAATTCACAACCCTTGATGAGGTGGAGCATTCTCTTGATGAGAAAGATCTCATGATTTGTGATGCTGAAAAGCCAATGTGTATCGCCGGTGTTTTCGGTGGCATTGATTCAGGTGTGACTGAAGCCACTACAGATGTATTTATCGAAAGTGCATATTTTAATCCTACTTCGATTCGCCGTTCTGCACGCCGTCATGGACTCAGCACTGACGCCTCTTTCCGCTATGAACGTGGTACTGATCCAAATATCTGCGAATATGCTGCCAAGTTGGCTGCCGTGCTTATCCGCGAAATAGCCGGCGGGGAAATTTGCGGAAATGTGGTGGATTGTTATCCAAATCCTGTGTTGCCTGTGGAGATGGATTTCTCTCTCAAATATTGCTGCAATCTTATTGGCAAGGAGATTCCTCGCAATATTATTATCGGTATTCTTCGTGCTCTCGAATTCGAGGTGAAGGAGACTGCTGATGAAGATGTCATCTCAATTAAGGTGCCTACTTACAGGGTAGATGTGACTCGTCCATGCGATGTAGTTGAAGAAATTCTACGAATTTATGGATATAATAATGTAGAATTCGGCACAGAAATGCATGCTAATCTATCTAAACGCACTGCCGTAGATGAGGCTTACGCTCTGCAGCAAGTGGTAAGTAACGATCTTTCCGGACAAGGTTTCCGCGAGATTATGAATAACTCGCTTTCAGCAGTGAAATACTATGACGGAAATGCTGATTTTCCTCTTGATAACTCTGTGAAGGTGATGAATCCTCTCAGCAATGACCTGGGAGTGATGCGTCAGACTCTTCTATATGGTGGACTCGAAAGTATTGCCCATAACGTCAACCGCAAGGCTACAGATCTGAAATTCTATGAGTTCGGAAATGTCTATATATTTGACTCGGCTAAGGAAAAGACTGAAGATAAGCCTCTCGCTCAATATTCTGAGCACATGGAACTCGCCATTTGGATGACTGGAAATCTGCAGAATGCCTCCTGGAACCGTCAGGCTATCGAATTTACCGTTTTCGATCTCAAGGCAACCGTCCTTAATATCTTCGAAAAGACAGGTGTAGCTGTTTCCGGTCTTAAAATGACCCAGTCTAATGATGAGACTTTCAGTGCAAAACTTGAAATTGCTCACCGTAGCGGGAAGCAGTTGGCTGTGCTTGGTATTCTTAGTCGAAAGACCCTGAAGGCTCTTGATATCGATCAGGAAGTTTGTTACGCTTCTATCAACTGGGAATATCTCTGCAAATTGGCTGCTAAGTTCCAGACCACATACTCTCCTCTGGAGAAGACTCAACCGGTAAGACGTGACCTCGCTCTATTGCTCGATAAAGATGTGACTTTTGATGCAGTGGAAGCCTGCGCGCGAAAAGCAGGAGGAAAGTTGTTGCGTGACATCAAACTCTTTGATGTATATGAAGGCAAGAATCTTCAGGAAGGGAAGAAATCTTATGCTGTTTCTTTCACTCTTCAAGATCCGGAGACTACTCTTAAAGACAAGCAAATTGACGGAGTGATGGATAAAATCATCAAGAGCCTCCAGACTCAACTAAACGCCCAACTTCGCTAATTATTATGATACAATAAGCCAAATAAAACTTATTAGACTATAAGACTAATAGGGCTAACAAGACTTATAACACGTATAATTAAGACAATTGAAAACTAAATAACATGGGAAGAGCATTTGAATTCCGTAAGGCCCGTAAGCTTAAACGCTGGGGCAATATGTCAAGAACATTCACTCGTATAGGCAAAGAAATTACTATCGCTGTTAAAGCAGGTGGCCCGGATCCTGACATGAATCCGCGTCTCCGCATGCTCATGCACAATGCTAAGGCTGCAAACATGCCTAAAGATACCATTGAACGCGCAATCAAGAAAGCCACCGATAAGGATGCATCCGATTATAAGGAAATCGTATATGAAGGATACGGACCTTTCGGTATCGCCATCGTGGTGGAAACTGCTACAGACAACAACCAGCGTACAGTTGCTAACGTTCGTAGTTACTTCACTAAACATGGCGGTTCTCTCGGAACTCAGGGTTCTCTTTCTTTCCTTTTCGATCATAAGAGCGTTTTCCACGTAAAACCGAATCCTGAGACAAGCCTTGAAGATTTTGAACTCGAACTTATGGATCTTGATGCAGAACTCGAGGCTGAAGAGGAAGAATGGCTCATTTATGGTGCTTTCGACCAGTTTAACAATATCCAGAAATTCCTCGAGGGTTCCGGTCTTGAAATCGTAAGCGCTGAATTTGAGAGAATACCCACAGATTATAAGGATGTGACTCCGGAACAGCGCGAGAGCATCGAGAAACTGCTTGAACGCTTCGAAGATGACGACGACGTACAGAACGTCTTCCACAACATGAAGGAAGCTGAAGAATAATTTACCGCTGATGAAATACTTCCTTAGAATATTTATTATAGCGGTGGCCGTGGTCACCGCTTTTCCTTCATTTGCCGTCTCTGATAAGGAAATGGAGCAGGCTCGGGCTATCGCTGCTAAGCATTATCTCAGATATGCTAACAATGGTTCTGACTATCTCGACAAGATTAATCCTTCCAGTGTCAGCGAACTCAGCAAGTCGCTGAAGGCTAAAGAGCAGGAAAATATTAAAAGTTTCAATGCCGTAGCAGTGCCTAAAGACTATGCTTCTTGGGATAAGCAGAAACTCGTGGAGTATTGGAGTTCTACTTTCTTCAAGTCTCCGGGCCTGAAGGAAGATGGCAAGAAGTGTCTCAGCATTTTGGCTAAGAATCTTAATAAGATCAGTGTGAGTGCAGCTGCTCCTAAAGAAGCAGCTCCTCAAGAGCCTGCTAAAGAAATTGCCCCGGAAACTCCAAAGCAGGAAACTCCTGCTAAAAAAGATGAAGCTTCGACTTCAGTCGCTCCAGATTCTCCAGCAGATGGTGTAGGCTCTACTTCTGATGAGACATCTGTTTCTGAGGTCGATAAGGCTATTATTCAGGCTGATGCCGATGCCGGGGTTGCTGATGAACAGACTCCAAAATCAAGCAATACCGGATGGTATATCGGCATATTGATTGTACTCATCGGTGTTGTGGTATGGCTTGTGATGTATGCTTCTAAGAGCATGAAGGAGACAGGTTCTGCCATTGCAGGAAATAAAGATGCGGAAAAGGAAATCAGGGAAACAAAAAAGGCTGCAAAAGAAGAACTTAATAAAATGAGAGAGCAATATGCAAGTTCGCTGACTTCAAAGAATGATGAAATCAAAACTTTGAAAGCCAAATGTGATGCTCTCGAAGGTCAACTTGAAGCTGCTAATCGAGAATCTGATAAACTTAAGCGGGAACTTGCTGCGGCTAAGCAAGCTGCGGCGCAACAGCATGCCTCCGTCAGAGAAGTAAAATCGCAAGAAACTCAAGTGTTAGAATCGCGTCAGCAAATGTCTACTGCAAGACAACAGCCGGCGCAACCTGCTCCTGCTATGGAGAAAAAACCTCAGCCTGCTAAAGGGCCCGGGCTTCCCCCTGTAGTTTTTCTCGGAAATGTCAACCAGAAAGGTCTTTTCACAAAAGCTTCTCGCAGCCTTAACCTGGAATATTCCGTTTTTAGAATGGATATCCCTGACGGTCATCATGGAGTATTTAAAGTTGTGAATAATCCTGATATACTTGATCGACTTCTCGAAGATCCCGTGCTTTGGCTTGCCGGTGGGTGCGTGATAGAGAACCCCGACGATGCTGATATTGCAACTGAGATAGTGACCCTCCAAGAAGGTGAGGCTCTTTTTGCCGATAACTCTTGCCGCGTCATTAAAAAGGCAAGAATCAAATTTATTTGATTTTCACGTCTATGAAACTCTCCGTGATTTCCGACCGCTACGGAAAGACTATATTTATTATTTGCTCTACGATTGCTGTCATAATCTTCCTGATTATTTCCACTAATCTCGTGAAGCAACTTTCCACGCAGGAACGAGAGAGAATGAATATCTGGGCTTCTGCCACTGAGAAGATGGCTCAAGCTGAAGGAAATGCCGATTTTGAATTTCTACTCAACATCATTGCCCAAAACAATTCAATACCGGTGATGGTGACTGATGAAGAGAAAAATATTCTTGAATACAGAAACTATGAGCTTCCCGACCGAATTGCGGCCGGGGAGCACATTGCTTTTTCTGACCTTACTGAGAAAAATCAGAGGTTTCTTAAGAAGCGGCTTGATAGGGCTGTTGGAAATAAAGATTTTGAACGTCTGGTGAAGAATGACCCGCACTTCATCAAGGTGGAAGTTTATCCCGGCATAAATCAGTATATCTATTATGAAGATTCGATACTTCTTCGCAGATTGAGCCTATATCCATATGTAGTGCTTGGGGTCATGATCATTTTGGTCCTTATTATTTATTCAGCTGTGGTATATACCAAGAAGGCAGAGCAAAACCGGGTTTGGGTTGGACTTTCAAAAGAAACTGCCCATCAACTTGGCACCCCGATTTCTTCCCTTATGGCTTGGAGTCAGTATCTTGAGGCAAGTGGCACTGATAAGGATGTGACTACAGAAATAGACAAAGATGTGAAGCGTCTTTCCAAAATCGCTGAAAGATTTTCTAAAATCGGGTCAAGACCTAACCTTGAACTTGAATATCTTAATCAGACGATTGAATCATCGCTCGAATATATGCGAGGACGTATTTCAGGGAAAGTGTTGCTAAAATTCCATTTCGGTGAAGACGACTATGGCGTGTTAGTGTCGACGAGTCTTTTCGAATGGGTAATGGAAAACCTTACAAAAAATGCTGTCGACGCTATGGCTGGAGTAGGGGAAATCCACATTACCACGGGGCGAGGTAAAGACTGCGTGTGGATTGAAGTGAAAGATACAGGAAAAGGCATAGCCCGAAAAAATTTCAATAAGGTTTTCAATCCCGGGTATACTACCAAAGAACGAGGGTGGGGACTTGGCTTGACTCTCGTAAAAAGAATCATCGAGGAGTATCACGACGGCAAAATATTCGTGAAAGAATCTGAAGTAGGGAAAGGCACGACATTCAGAATAGAACTCCCCGAGGCAAAATCCTAATTAATAATTAATTCAAACTCCCCAAATCTCAAATCCCAATTCTCAATTCTCAATT
>CAMWQF010000172.1 GCA_947176285.1 uncultured Porphyromonadaceae bacterium | reverse complement strand
GCGAAGCCAATTATGCATTAAAAAATAACGATAACGCCTCGTTTTCCGCCGCCTCCATAATCTCCCGTTCGCCGGGACCCTTATCGTTGATGCCCACAAGATGCAGCACACCGTGGATAATCACACGCAAGAGTTCTCGGAAATATGGCTCTCCGAATTTTTCTGCATTTGAAGCCACCGTCTCCAGTGATATCATAATATCTCCGCCAATGCGGTCGCCATGCGAATAGTCAAAGGTAATGATGTCGGTATAATAATCATGATTGACAAACTGACGGTTTGCCTCCAATATTTCCTCATCATTCACGAAGAGATAATTTAGGTTTCCCACTCTCCTCGAGTGTGAAGCCGCTACCTCCTCTATCCATGTCGAAATTTTCCGAAAATCAATTTCCGGCATCTCGACGCCTTGTGTTGCAAATTCTATCATAAATTTTTTCGTGTCAAGTGACAGCCATCAATATCGGCTGACAACAAAACGCAAATATAACAAAATATCGCGAATTTATCACATTTTTAGCCAAAAATCGTTCAAACAAATTTCTAAAGGGATTTCTAAGTCTATTTCGATTTAAAAACACCATATTTACAAATGGTATATTTTGTGTTAATAATCAATAATTTATACCACGCATCAACAAAACTTAAGGCTCTGAGAATCTAACCAAAACACAAAATCGAACAAGAATGCACAAATTTTTTACGCTCAATTCTCAAAATTATGCACTTTTAGATGAGAATACTACACCTTCACCGTTCACCCTTAGACAAGACTCTGCTCCCTCCACGAGAGGAACATTCCGATCGTTGTGTCCGACCGGGAAATCAAAGGCAACGGGGCATGAAACTCCCCATTCGATGAATCGCTCATGAATCATGTCATAGAGAGACTCATAGTTCCGGTCCGGCTTCCAATCGGTGAATTGTCCGATGATGATTCCTTTCGCCCTTCCTAACACTCCTTGGAGATGCAGACGATACAGCATGCGCTCAACGGCATAGATCGGTTCCGACACATCTTCAAAGAAAAGGATAACATCCCGATGCAAACTTTCAGCCAAAATATCAAAAGGCGTTCCTCCGAGTCCATTCAGCACTGCGAGGTTGCCGCCGAGAAGCACTCCCCTCCCCTCTCCTTCAATATTGTATCGATGAGCCGGAATCTGATATTCCAAATTTAGAAAAGAGGATTCCACAAGGTTCTTAAACACCCTTCGATAACCACCAAACCCAGAATCAGTGTCAAGTACCAGTTGCTTTGCCATTCCGCCATGTATCGATGCCACGCCGCTTTTATAGAGCAATGCATGAAGGGCTGACACATCGGAGAATCCGACAAGCCATTTAGGATGAGCCGCAATAAAATCTCTATCAATATAATCAAGCATATGGACACAACCGTATCCACCACGCGCACATACCACCAAATCTACATCCTCCCGACTCCATGCATCGGTGAAATCAGCAACACGTTGCGCAAGAGAAGCAGCATAAGAGCCTTTTGCATTCTCATCAAGCACAGAAGGATACACAATTAATTCCGACCCGGGCATTTCGTCAGTATTATCTTCATAAAGACGCACGAACCCCTCAATAATCTCAGGTTTAATTCGTGTTGCCGGACCAATAAGTGCGACCTTACTCCCCTTTCGCACGCTATTAGGGATAATCAACTTTCCCATACTATCTATATCAATCCAATTAATTTACTTGAACAGGGATAGCGGTAGCCGATTCAATGCGACGTCCTATCTGAGTCAGTTCCTCTTTTTCCACCTTTATAAGATTTTCTTCCGGAGTGGAACGGTCAAGGCTGTAGATCATGATTTCGCGGGGACGAATCTTTTTATAAGCGGCAATCAGGGCTTGGATCTCTTCATCAGTGGTATTGTCAATTTTATTCCCCTCATGAGTTCCCCGTAGAATCATAGTCTGTATAATGCCGGTACCCTCAAATTGGCATAGAGTATCTATTACCTTCTCTACAGTGAAATCCTTAGAGTTAGGACGGTCTATAAGACGCATAGTCTCTTCAATTGCTGAGTCGAGTTTGAGGATATTATTATCGGCTTTTTTAAGAGCCTCTGCCACTTCCGGCTTAAAGATCATCGTGGAATTCGTTAGGACAGAAACCTTTGCTTTGGGATAGAATTTATCACGCAGGGCAAGTGTATCTTCTATGATATGTGGAAAATCAGGGTGCAGGGTTGGTTCCCCATTGCCCGAAAAAGTAATGACATCAAGAGGGTCCCCGTTAGCGTGCATTGCCCTCAACTTCCCTTCCAACTGCGCACGGACCTGATCACGAAGCGGAAGCCCCGTAGAGCCCTTTCCCTGAGAGTTAAAACCCGCCTCACAGTAAAGGCAATCAAACGAGCAAACCTTACCATCATCCGGCATCAGGTTGATACCCAACGACACACCGAGTCTACGGCTGTGAATAGGTCCGAAAATCGTAGAATGAAAGAGGACAGTCTGATCTTTTCCCATAATAATTAATTTTTTCCACTACAAAATTAATAATTCCCCCCCAATCCACCAAATCCAAAAAAAACCTAAACACCCAAATCCCTCGATCCCTCGACACCTCGATCCCTCGACACCTTGACCCCTCGACCCCTCCCCCTTTAGGGGGTAGGGGGGCTACTCCTCATCAATTTCCGTATATATGGCCCAAGATTAGCAGAATGCGGATCAATACCTAATTTATGGCGAATATCCCTGCTGATATTGTAATGCCCCGGTGTGTCCAGATAGTTCCCCACCTCTTTTCCTCGCAATCCAAGCGCATACAGACACACATAGTTAAGTTCCTTTTCAGTAAGCCCATGCTCAATAAGATATGCCATAAAATTCGGATAGGCAGCCTGAAAAAACTTCCTGGTGGAATCCTGAAATTTCTTATGATCCTTCTGAAGCAGCTCGATATATTTCCGGAAAGGCTTAGCATAACTTTCTTCATTAGTAATTTCCTTAGCGAGCAAACCATTGAGCATATCGAGTCTTTCCCTAATGACTGAAATCATCTCATCAGAAAGGCCATCCTTCCGCTCCAAAAGGCTTGAAAGCCTATCCCTCTCATCTTCAAGTCTTTCGAGTTCAAGATGAAGATTATCAGCCTCCAACTGCAACTTCTCTGCCTCCAACCTCAGTTTCTCGCCATTCTGCTCCGCTATCAAGCGCGCAGCCTTGTTCATCCTATACCGATAATATAAAAAAGCACTCACACCCAAAAGAATCAAAAGTCCCCCCAATATCCACTTGATTATATTATCTCTATCATGCAGCCTACCCAAATTCTCCACTTCCATCTCATGCTTCTTCTCCGAAAAAAGCAACTCATTCGAAAAAAGCCTATTATGATATATTTCAATAAGTTTTGAATAGTTTTTATAACTATCAAGAGATCTTTTATAATCTCCCAGCATTTCTAAAATATCACATTTCACAGACCAGTAGCTAAGAGAATCATGAATATTTGCAAACTGCAAATTAACCGAATCCAAACATACTAAACCTGCCTCTGGATTCCCGATTTTTGAATATGCGTGTGCAATATTTAAATAATCTCTATCTGTTATAATATCATCATTAAAATTAACCAACTCATTCTTTATTTGTTCTTGATTCCCAAACTCTACTGCATATGCAAGTAGGGATCTGCTTATGCGCTTATCAAGATTTTGCTCATTTTTTATCATTTTCCGGCATAATTTCACAATGCTATCTGCCTTATGTTTATCTCCTAATATTATGGTTCCATTAATTGCTTTGGCATAGCATTTTAAAACTTGAAAAGTATTACCTTCACTTTCATAAATTTTTGCAGCTCGTAAATTATTCTGAATGAAATCTGAAATTCTATATTGTTTAAAATATAAAGTCCCTTGAGCCACAATCAAGCGTGCCAATGTCAACGAATCATGGATTTCTCCCGCAAAATCAAGAGCCTCCAGTATAGTTTGCATCGCCTTGTCATCCTCATTTCTATTTTTATATAAAACTGACTGATAATAATAAGTCCTCATTTTTTCATCAGCAGTGCCATTTTTTAAATAATAATCTATTGCTGGCTGAAGCACATCGAATGTAGTAGTATCTATATAATTTTTATCCAGTGCCATTGATTTTAACAACGCATACCGAGCCTTAACACTCCTATCTTTAAGCATCAATGTATCAATCTCATTCAATATAATGAGAGAAGAATCAGGTTTATCCTCCATCAAGTATTCAACTTGATAGAGAATACTGTCAATGGTTGCCATTTCCTTTGATTTACCACATGCCAGCATGTTAATCAATAGCATCAATCCCAATATCGTCCGAAGAAAAATCTTTTTATTCATACCCAAATTTTAAACGACAAAGATAATAAAAGTATTTTCAATAGCCAAACTATTAATACGGACAATGCAACTTGAAATTTTTAACTCCTCATTCATAATTTTTATACTGATAAAGTCCTTTTTTCACTTAAAAAGGCACAAAATGAAACTTCATAAGACCGATGTTAAACTCGATAGGCTATTACATAATTATATTGTTTATTATCATTATTTTAAAAAATACAATATTAAACTTTTAAACTTGACATTAATTGTCTTTTGTCATATCTTTGCAATCGAATTTTTGATTCTGTATGATATATTTGGTACCAATATAATTATTAACGAGAGAAAAAACAATCTAAAAAATCTAACCCCAAAAGACATGAAAAGGATTATTCTTTTATTTCTTATGGCTGTTGCTTTGACAACATCAGCATATAGCGCACGCACAGCCAAACACCTTAAAACTCATCAAACAAACAAAACAGGCAATAACACTGAGTGGGATAGAAGTCCAATCCAACTTCCCATTGCAGTCTACTACGATTCCGACACCAATATCCTTGAAGTATGGTGTGATGACGACAACATACAGGCAGAAGTCTATGTATATAATGAGTCGGGAGAAATGGAAACTTATTCACCCTACATGAATATAACTATACAACTGCCATCATCAGAATCCCACACCATCCACATAATAGGTGACGGATGGGAAGCGGAAGACGAACTCAACATGTAATGAATATAACAACAGAAACTAAAGTAATCAATATGAAAACTAAAATTAACATATTAGTAACAGGAATTATAGCAGTAGGATGCTTCTTATTACATTCCTGCAAATCAGCATCGGATGAAATTCTCCTTGAGCCTACAACTAACACTACATCAGATGTTAACCAAACCTTTAAATACGGTTGGGAAAACATGATGAAACATGAAGTTGTGGTAGGAAACTATGACAATCTAAACCACAATACAATGAAAAAAGTTGCAACCAATAGTTTGGGTCCTTCTAAAGTTACTCCAGTAATAGCCGATCTCGAATTAGTGGAACCCTCACAGAATGTAGACATCGCTTCCATCAAAACTTATGGAAACATGCATGAGATGCAAACTAAATATGACGTTGAATTTCATGTTATGGAACATGAACCAGTGGGGAGACAATCGGTAATTCTTGTGTCGGAAGAAGAAACATTAGAGGCTCTTAAGCCAATGATTGACAAGAGCAAACAATATCTATACCGAAAAGGATTTACAGATTCTGAGATTGACGAAATGCTAACTGAAAACAATGTATCTCCCGCTTATCTCATTCCATTAGTATTGGCTCTAATGGAAGATGAAGAGAATCATGAGGCCGCAGAATTTATTAATGATTGTGATGCATTAACACGAAGTAATCCGGCAATGGAAAAGGCTTTGGGCTGCTTATCATCTGCCATAGGACTTGATGTCATCACTATGTTGATATCAGAAGTCCCAAATCCTGAAGTGCAGGTTTGGACAAAGAAGGCAATAAAATTATTACTCAGAAGAATAGCACCAAAGATATGTGGAACTATTGGGGTGGCAATAATATTTATAGATTATTTAAATTGTATAAGTAAATAAATTATATCAACTTCACATTTATGACTCGTAAAGATGTCATAATAAACTTTGTAGTTCAAGGGAGGGAGTATCACATGTCAAAAGAACGATAAGATTACAATTTGATATTTGTTTTTTATTAGCAACAAATTCAAATTTATCAATCTTTGCCTTATGATACACCCTCCTTTTTAAGTTTCCTTCAAAATTATAATTTATCCTTGGTCCTATGGAATGGAAACAGATTAATGCTATTCAGATAGGCTTATTATGTCTTTTAGCCACGATAATCTCCATTATTTATATTGTAAAGTATTTAAGAAATGGTATTAAAAACGCGGCAATAGCCAAATTTCAATATTGGCTATTTATAATCCTATTTGGAATTATA
>CAMWQF010000171.1 GCA_947176285.1 uncultured Porphyromonadaceae bacterium | reverse complement strand
TATGACAGTTTTTAGGGTGGATAATTATTTTTGGATTAAGTGGTCTTTTGTTGAATAGCTTTCGGGAGTTCCGGACCTCCCGGCTGCTGTTCCGTTTTTAAGTGTGGATATTACATTTTTGGTCCTTTCGGCCTGCGCTGCTGTCTCTGCTGAGCCTCATCTTTTGGCGCTGTCTGATACTTCTGGAGAGGTTCTGCAACATACTTCGTGGCTTCATTTGTCAGACCGTCGTTATTGACAGCTTTCTGTGTGCGACTCTCCTCGGCTACCTTGACACGTGGATCTGTGAACGAGGTGACAGGACGTTGTTTCTCCGGATTAAACTGAAGATAGATGGTGCAGGGCTGTCCCTTCTTGTCAATCATGTTGGTCATTTCTACGACCTTTCCGGCTACATAATCAGCCTGCTGTTGGGGAGTCATGGGAACTTTCGCCCATTTGCTGATTGGCTTTATCTTCCCATCATTGGTTATCCAAGAGTTTTTCTCCTGTCCCTGATTTTGAGATTCCCCTTGCTGTTGGTTATGCTCTTGTGACATCCGTCTTGCTCCACCGGGAACAAACTCCACACCTTTACGATCTGCCGATACTTGTAGCACCACATTGTATGTATTACCGGTCTTATCGGAAATCTGCATAGGGGGCAGAGCTTTTCCTTCTTTAAGTTGCATGACTTCTGCCATCGTAAGTTTCGTAGTCCCGATTGTGTCCTTGATGAACACTGATTTAACCGGAACAGAGACTACCTCATTTGTAAGGCGGTCAATACTAACATAGGAAGGAACTTTCTCTCCCGTTGCCTTATCAGTCAGTTCAACCACCTTCCCGAGATTCCCTGTCTCTTTCAGGGCTGCCTTGTCCTCCTTTGTGAACTTGTAGCCTTCAAATTCCTGATCGAGCTTAGGCTCCTTGTGGATGAAGTGTGGTACCAATTTGATGTTGCCATCTGCATCCTTATTGAATGACAGACGTGCATCAATAGGGAACTTCTCACCTCCGAACGTAGGGGTAACGGTTACCAACTTTGACTTGCGGTTGTACAGCATCTCCTTCAGGTCTCCGCTCTTTTCAAGTTCAGCACGGTCTATGCCCCATTTCTCTTTGAGACTGTCCCAGTTGATCTTGCTCTCGTCGATTGCGGTGTGCTTGACTTCCTTCTGTTCGTTCTCACTGGCCGGAGCCTGTGTTTCCGCCGGAGCGGTCTGCTGAGCTGTCTCGGTCTTTTGTTGCGGTGCTTCCTCCTGCTTCTGTGCCTGCTGAGGAACATCAACTTTTGAATTCTTCAGGAAAGCGGCATATTTGTCCGGCTCTTTCAGAAAGTCATCCAATGCACGGCCCAAGCTGTCAAATTTGTCTGCCTGCACTTTGAAGAATCCGAAGGTGGAGGGATTCTTACATTGTCGGACAAAGTTTGAGAGGAACGCTTCAATCGGATTCTGACCTTTAGAGAATTTAATGAGGTCTGAGAGTTTCGCCGATTTCACATCGGACATCTTGGGTGTGCCGTCTTTGTTTAGTCCGGTCACTGCGCCTACCTTGCCGGTCTCGTTGTTCCGGGCGATAAGCACTTCTTCTTGATTCAGGTCTTGTGCCATAAATTAAAAAAATGTTTTAGGGGATTAGAAACTTGTGCCGTTGCCGACACGATAACTATTATATTGGTAAGTGTGTGTCATGCTCTTTCGCTTGCGAACAGCTCGATAACATCTGCCTTGCGATAGCGTATCATACAGTTCTTTCCTGAGCCACTTCTTGTGTACGCTATCCTGCCTTCCTTTCGGTGGTTGTACATGGTACGTCTTGATACATGGTATCTGTCGCATACCTGTGTCTCAGTCCATGTATCCTCTTCCGGATCAAGAATCCCGAATCCCTGAAAGGCATCCATCACAGTCTTGGCCACTACTTCGATCTTCGTGTCCACTCCCTGCTTCATGGCGATCATCTCGGCTTTGAGTTCATTGAGCATCTGGCTCAGTATCCTGAATTCTGTAGATGTCATACCAATGTGTCTTTAGAGAGGTTAAACTTAGTGGATTTCTCACGAATAGCAATGCCTGCATGGAGATTGCCGGACCTTAATGCGTTTGGATATGTCAGCGTGTGTGTTTTCATTTTCTTTTTCGATTAAGTTTTTGTTTACGCTGCAAAGTTCGCTATTTCGCAAAAGGTAACTTAGGAACTTCCTCAGGCAGTTCCCTGTTTTTTTAAGATTCATTAAGATTTGAAGATATGAGGATGTTAGTCTCTAAAAGAGCGTATAATCCCTACTACCAATCGTTTAAGCGGATTGGATACCTCAAAAAATAATTTTCTAAAAAATAAGGGATAATGATACATCCAGAGAATGAAGAACATTCATCCCGGACTATTACATCCGAAGGAAACCATCAGGGAAATGCGTATTCCCATCATTGGTGCTCCGCATTCGGAACGATTAACCTATCGGCTGATTTCAACGTTCAAATCTGACCTTCAAGGATATTTCCATTCTCGCTGTCTGCGTCGGTTTGACTTAAAAACAACCGATGTATGGGTCTTTGTTTACGGCATTTTACCAAGTTGGGAAATGTTGGGAAACATTATGGAAATGTTGGGAAAATGTTGATAATCAGAAATCAATCTTGTATATACTCTTGTTACACGTTCATAAAAGGAACACCTTATGCCACAAATCAATGTAAGATGTTTCGCAACAAGACAAAGGTTGAAAAGCGAATAGTCCGGAATATCGCAGATAATCCTTTTTCTCAAAAAATCACCCACTAAACTCCACGTTAATATGAAAAAACAATCAACACCGCTTACCGATGGAGAGATGCTAAAGAGGATTCTCACCATTGTTGAGACTCACTTCAAATCTCCACCCAGACAATCAAAGACATGTGTGTACGACAACAAATCTTTAATGGCACTTCTAAACATCAAAGAAAAATACCTAAAACGACTTCGAGACAATGGCCTTCTGGGGTATTCACGTTATGGAGACAAGTATTGGTATTCCCAAGCAGACGTCGATTTATTTCTTAGTCGCTTTCACTACACAGCATTTGCTTTGGAAGATGGATTGGCAACAATATGACAAAAGAACCCAGCTGGCTCATTTCTGAGTCAACTGGGTTCTTCAATATATCAAAAATATCAATTATTATTGTTCTATACTTGGAACGATGAGAGTCCTTTAAGACGATTAAGTTCAGATGAAAGAGTATCCGGAAGAAAATGAGCATAGACCTTTTCAGTCACATCTGTGCTTCTATGTCCCAAAAGGCGACTGACAACAGACATAGATAACCCTTCATTAAGAGCATAGACGGCAAACGTATGGCGGGCAACATGCATAGTTAAAGGGAAGTTAAAGTTCAATTGTTCTCCTACCACAACAAGTGATTGATTAATACTTTTTGTAATAGTATTTCTTACTTTGTACAATGCAGCTTCATCATCTATATTAAAATCTTCTTTCACAAGATTAAATACAAATTTGGACCCACCATTTTTTTCTTTCCATTTCTTTAATATCTTAATAGCAGGATCTGATAAAGGGATAATATGACGCTTTCCTGTTTTGATCAAAACCTTTCGTAACTCTCTTTTCACAAAGTCGACACTTGACCATTGAAGTGTCATGATATCAACTATACGCAAACCACAAGCATGAAATGCGAATAGAAACATTTCAATATACTCTTTTCTTCGCGGCTCCTTACATTTGCGATAGTATTTGATTAAATTGCTTATTTCTTCCTGACTAAGGTTCCTTCCATCAAATGAAGCTTCATCTCCAGAAAGATCCGGCCTAACGGCAATTCGCATCTCCTGAATACGCGCATTAAGATCTACCTCAATAATCTTTAACTCGGCAGCATATGCACACGCTTTCAATATGGGGGTTAGAGCATGATTAATCGTGTGATCGCTATTCTGTTTTATATCACGTCTCCATTGAATGTATTCTTCCAGAAGCTCTATAGAAATCTCACCTAAATAGATCCCGTCCTCCTTATAGGTGCCAAGATTTTTTGACCGCAAGAACTCCTTGAAAATATTCATACCACTCTTACCATTTTCGTATCTACTCCTACCTATTCGATTTCGGGAGTATTCAGACTCCAATCGGTTAATAACAAAATCTACAAAGTCCTTTCCTTTATCTTTTCTTATAGCAACTGGCTTAGAAAGAAGGAAACCATCAATAACTTCAGGTGTGATCTGATTAGGATGGTTTTGTGCGAATTCAGCCAAAAGAGAGTCAATATGCTCCACCCTTGCTTGTAGAACACTATTGATACGTTTGGATTCAGAACCGTAAGAAGGTCTAACACCACCTCTGCCTGAATGAAGATTCTGATTCCAATCTGCCATCTTCACAAAAACATTAGTAGTCCTCCGGATGATCTTGCGATTCCAAGTATATTCTATATCTACCGGATACTCCTTATTCTTTTCCGGCTGTTTAGGTAGCCTAAGCCTAAACTTGCCTAACGGATATAATCGTTTTGTCCTACCCATACTTCATTTATTTGTTTGTATTTTTTGGATACTCACACATGTCGGAAACCGTCATGAATTATATACAAACAAAACGGAAAAATTGGGGCAAATATTCCTGACTTCGTCAACGTGTCACCCAAAATTCATCTGAGAACAGAGGGGCGATGCGTTGATGCCTTTTCATGAGCATAGTTTTACTGATCGTCTCGTTATTCTGTGGAAGTATAATCTGTATGGTGACTATGGTCTGAGCAAGTGCGAGTACCTTGTCCACGCTCATCCTGATTTCAGAGAGTTTCAGCAGTCGCTCCAGTTCCTTATACACCTTCAGAGCCACGAAGCAGATACAGATGTGGGCTTCGATCCGTCGCCTTGTAAAGTGGAACATTGGCCGTATCTCTATCTTAGATTTGGATATACGGAAGGCTCGTTCCACATTCCAGAGGTTATGATATGCTGCATAGACTTCCTCTGAGGGTATATCGGTATTTGTGAGATACCCTTTGAGTCCGTCCCATCTGGCATCCTCCAGCAGCTTGTCATAGTTGATCGAGACCTTTACATCACCTTCCATCTTAAGGAACTTGTTGTAGCCTCGCTTGTTTATGTTGTCTTTTGTAAGCGTACCACGCTTATACGCCTTTTCAAGCCTGCGGATGCCCTTTTCGCGGTTGTAAGCATCCTTTCGTGCCCTGTCCTCGGTATATCCCACAAGCAGCCTCTGTCCGCCACCCTTGTCGTATTCCGCCATCTGTCGGTCAGCCTTAGGCTGGTCAAGTATCCAGTCCCTTATCCTCCTGCTCTCGTTCTTTATTTTAGCACCTATTATGTATTTGTATCCGTTGGATTCCAGTTCCGCAATATTGTCATTGTTCATCAGCCCGGAGTCTGCCACTACTATAAAATCCGCCAGATTGTATTTACTCACAAACTCAGTCACCACAGGAAGCATTGTATGTCCCTCATACTTGTTCCCTTCATGTATACAGTAGGCCAGAGGATAGCCGTCAATGCTCACGAGCAGGCCCAGGATTATCTGCGGATTCTTATGGCGCCCCTCCTTGGAGAAGCCTGTCTTGCGCAGTTCGTCCTCATAATCGGACTCGAAGTACAGGGTGGTGACATCATAGAACAGTACCCCT
The DNA here is from genome assembly GCA_947176285.1 of uncultured Porphyromonadaceae bacterium. Taxonomy (GTDB): domain Bacteria; phylum Bacteroidota; class Bacteroidia; order Bacteroidales; family Muribaculaceae; genus Lepagella. The sequence continues at coordinate 734 of CAMWQF010000171.1, read as the reverse complement.
ATGTGTCCACCTAGGATTTGCCTGGTATGCTCCACACTGATGTCCTGCACGATCTGATGCTGGGAGTCGCTCAGCCGGTCCAGATAACGGTAGATCCTCGACAGGCTCACGTCATCATCAAAATGGTTCTTGAGGTATTCAACTGTGGCTGCCTTGCTCGCAGGATAGGAAAGCCGGGCCTTGACGAGCTTGCGGAACACCTCGTCATCAATGCGGTTGAAGCCCACGTTGTCGAATACCCGGTCAAGGATAAGATCCGCGCCGTCAATGGTGATGTTGGTGATGTTCGACAGGAATTGCTCCACATTCAGGCGCTCTTCCTCGCATTTCTGACGCTCTTCCCCGAACAGGTCAAGACGCGGATGGCGACGTTTCTGCTCAAGGTCAATCCATTCCTTTCCCTTTATTATCAGCTGCTCAATAACTGATTCATCCGAGGACACTCCGATGGTTGTAAGTTCAGAATATTTGCCAGATATTTTTTCTGCGACAACAACACTGACAGTTCCCGAACGATTCTTCTTTTTCTTCAAAAACATACTAAAATAAGTTGCGTACCCCAAATCAGGGTACGCAAAATTAGTAAATGTTTGAATATTATCAAAATAAAAACTTATTGTTTTTTGAATGACGAAGTCAGGAGGTGGATTCTCATTTGCCAATTGCATGCATTTCCCTTCTACATTGCAGATGATAGAAAGAATGCCGGAAACCTCATTTGATGAGATAATGGA
>CAMWQF010000170.1 GCA_947176285.1 uncultured Porphyromonadaceae bacterium | reverse complement strand
AGTTTTGATTCCAATTCAGCCACATCGATGCTTCTATCCTTGATGAATTTAGGAATCATAACCGAGACCTCTGAGAACCTATCAACAAGAGGCTTAAGTCCGATAGATGACAAGAACTTAACAGAAGTGCCACGTGCTCCGATAGCACAACGAGTGTCATCGGAAGTAGATACGAAATTAAGGTCGACACCATCCGGAATGCTGATATCTTGATCAGGCAGATGCCAATCAATATTATCAGCGTGGAGATCCACATCATAAAGCCAAGTATGAGGAGAGGCGTTACCTTTCAGAATAATGCGGGCGCCACCGTTGTTGAGAGTTTCAGAAAAACCAAGGGCTTTAAGATCCACATTGTGAATGTCTGCCTCAACATCGGCTTCATAATAATTGTCTGTAATCTTTCCGCTTCCATTTATGTCAAAAGCAAGCAGAGGATTCGGAGAATTTGCCTTGAGAGAGAAATCTTCATCACGAAGGTTGGCGAAGAGGGTGATATCCTTTATTGCATGGCCATTATAGATGGCACTTGCCAAATCAAGACGGATATCCGTATGAGCCCCTTTCTTCTCGGGATTGAAACCGGCTCCGGATGCTGTCAGGGACGCCGTAACCGGACCAATTGTCTTGTCGCCGATGAATGCTCCTACATTAAGATTATTAACAGATGCCTTGACATTATATTTCTCCGAATTCATCCCTACATGCCCATCAGCGGCGAGTTTGCCGACAGGTGTAGTCAATTTGAAGTCAGCAGCATAATTCTCTCTATTGGCTGAGGCTTTACCTACAATATTGAGAGTAGGAATATTGATTCCGTCGAGATTTACGAATTTCTTTATGACTGAGGGCTGTGAAATCTCACCATTAAATTCGAGATTAGCCACGAGTTCCTTGAAATTAAGTGCATTTTGAGCGTTCCCATTTGCGCGGAGAGAAAGAATACCGGGAAGAGCCACATCAAAACGGCTTATCTCAGCGTCTCCAAGCTGACCGCTTGCCTTGACAATCGCATCAAGAGGGGTGGCAGCAGGAATTGCGGATGTATAAGTCTTTAAATCGGGCATGAAACTATTGATATCCTGCATGCCAAGGCTTGCATTGATATCCACATCAAGGAGTGCCGAGGGTAGAAATTCCAGAAGAGCGTTTGGAAGAGCTGCAGTGGCTTCAACATGCGAAAATGGGGTTCTAATGTCGAAATCGCGCAGCATCATTCCTGTGGAATCCATTGAGAAAGTTCCTTTCCCCTCAGTTATGGTGAGTCCACACTGCTCCACACCTCTCATATAGGTGATTGGAAGAGAGATTGCGATGGCTCTATTGTAGAAATGTTCAAGTTCTATATCCAAGCCTGACACTCTGATATCATTTGTATCAAAGCCACTGACAACCGGGGAATCTTCCACAGCATAACGGGCGTTGAAATCAGAGAGAGTTATACGGTCAGCCACCACTGTAATCGGAGGGGAAGAGGGAGCAGTGGAATCGGTAGGAGGAGCCGGATGAGAATTCACATATTCGAGAGAGGGAGAAAGCATCAGCGCTTCGCCGTGCGAGGCAGTGACATCACCCATACGAATCACATTCTCCCGAAGGTCGATCACTCCTTCTTCGAGGATAAGGCTTGAAGTCTGAAACTTAAGAGTGTCGATAGTGGGGAGCATGGTCATCAAGAATGTCATGTTCTTGATGTTAAGTTTCTTGGCTGTAATATAAAAAGGAGTGGAAGTCGTGTCTTGAGGGGTTGGGGTTGATTTCCAAACATCCATATTGAGAACTACCTCCCCGTCTTGAAGTTTTGCTTCATTTAGGGAAATATTGCTTGTGCGGATATCTGCACTTGACTTGTCATCGACCTCGAGAAGTCCCGCTTTTACGGTCATGAGCATCGAAGAGTCGGCGGAAAGCATCCGATAATAGGCATCGCGCAGGCGGAGTTTCTTTATTTGCACATCAAGAGAAAGCAGAGGCATTAGTTTCACATCAACAATAGCCTCGCGTGCCAATACCATAGTGTCGCCGGAAGCTTCAATCACACTCACTCCGGAGAGCGACAAGTCTACGGGGAATTTAAGGCGCAGTTTATCAATACCAATTTTCATGCCCGTCTTGTCAGCAACCATCTTTGTGGCTGTCTTAACAGCGAAATCCTGCACAAAGGGCACATATAGCAGAACAGGAATAAGAAGAATTACAACAATCAAGCATCCAATCACCTTCAGAGGACGACGGATCCAAGGACTGCGAATAAGATGCTTTTTCGGGGCTTTTTTCGCAGCATCACCATTGTTCTCGGCAGGAGATTGAGCCTGAGTTTCTATATTTTTATTATCTTTTGCTTGCATTTAGATATAGTCTATATTCAATGTAACAACTATAGTTTTTGATAGTTTTATAAATAGCAACATTTTTTAACGGATGAGGGAGTAAGGTGTCGAGGGATCAGGGGATCTAGGGATCAAGGGGTCGAGGGATAAAAAGAGAAAACTTGAGTTCTCATGGGAACACTTGAGGGGGATCGAGGGACATGAGGGGATTGGGAGGAGTACAAAATATGTTGCACAACATAATTTTTTTTTTGGTGAATTGGAGGGGATATAGTAATTTTACGGCCGAAAGGAAAAAGTGTAGTTTTTACACTCAATCTTATATTACAATCAACCTTGAATATTAAATATGTACATTTAAATTTATATCATGATTAAAGCAACAAAAACATTAATTTTGGGGGCAGGAGTGCTTATGACACTTGCAGCCTGCAACACCAAGGAGACCGCAAAGACAACACTTTCCGGTCTTGACCCTGAGAATTTCGTGAGCGAATACGAAGGAAAACCGACAGCCCTCTACACTCTTAAGAATGCTAATGGCATGGAAGTGTGCGTGACAAACTTTGGCGGACGTATCGTTTCGATTATGGTGCCAGACCGCAATGGTGATTTTAAGGACGTAGTGCTTGGTTTCGACAGTGTCCAGGCTTATTTCCCCCAGAACAACCTGAGCGACTTCGGTGCTTCTATCGGCCGCTATGCCAACCGCATCAACCAGGGCAAAATCGTGATAGAAGGCGACACTATCCAACTTCCCAAGAACAACTTCGGTCATTGTCTGCATGGCGGTCCTTCCGGATGGCAGTATAAGGTGTATGAGGCAAATCAACTCAACGACTCAACTCTTGTGCTTACAATGGATAGCCCAGACGGCGACAATAACTTCCCGGGCAATGTTAAGGCTACTGTGACATATACCCTACTCAGTGACAATGCCATCGACATTGACTATAAGGCTACGACTGACAAGACCACCGTCATCAATATGACCAACCACTCATATTTCAACCTTAACGGTGATCCAAACGAACCTATCACCAACAATATCCTGACAGTAAATGCAGCTCGCTATACTCCTGTTGATTCCACATATATGACTACAGGCGAAATACTTGAAGTGAAAGACACTCCGATGGACTTCACTGTAGCCAAGGTAGTTGGCGAGGATATCGACAAATTCGAATTTGTACAACTGAAAAACGGCAATGGTTACGACCATAACTGGGTATTGGATGCAGCAGGCGACGACAGCCAGGTAGCAGCTACTCTTGTTTCTCCAGTGACAGGCATCCAACTTGACGTCTACACCAACGAGCCGGGTATCCAAGTGTATTCAGGCAACTTCCTCGACGGCACTCAGACCGGCAAGCATGGCATCGTCTACAACCAGCGTACCGGCATCTGCTTGGAGACTCAGAAATATCCTGACACCCCCAACAAAGCCGAATGGCCGTCAGCATGGCTTAAACCGGGCGAGACTTACTCGAGCCATTGCGTATTCAAATTCTCAACAGTGAAATAATTAAAATTAGTCTAATTGGGCTAATTAGTCTAATGGACTAATTGGTCTGATTAGACTAATCTTCTTAAGAAAAACAACTTAACAACTTAATAACCTTTAACTAACATGGCAGTATTAGACTGGATTGTAGTCGCAATATTTGCTTTGGCATTGATCGGCATTATCCTTTGGGTAATGAAGCAGAAACAAGACAATGCCGGCGACTACTTCCTTGGCGGTAAAGACGCCACATGGATTGCAATCGGTGCATCCATCTTTGCATCAAACATCGGATCAGAACACCTTATCGGACTTGCCGGCTCGGGAGCCTCCAGCGGTATGGCAATGGCTCACTGGGAGATCCAGGGATGGATGATCCTTCTTCTCGGTTGGGTGTTCGTGCCCTTCTATTCTCGCTCTATGGTGATTACCATGCCGGAATTTCTTGAAAAGCGATATAATCCGGCATCCCGCACCATTCTCTCTGTAATCTCCCTTATCAGTTATGTGCTCACTAAAGTTGCAGTGACTGTATATGCCGGAGGTCTCGTATTCCAGCAAGTATTCGGCATAGAGAGCCTTTGGGGCATCGACTTCTTCTGGATTGCAGCAATTGGACTTGTATTGATCACAGCACTCTACACTATCTTTGGCGGTATGAAGTCAGTGCTCTACACCTCGGTGCTCCAGACCCCTATCCTACTCCTTGGATCTTTGATCATCCTTGTTCTCGGTCTTAAGGAACTCGGCGGATGGGACGAGATGATGAGAATCTGCTCTGAAGTGAAGGTGAATGAATATGGCGACTCTATGGTCAATCTTATCCGCGACAACAATGACCCGCAATATCCATGGCTTGGAGCACTGATCGGCTCAGCAGTAATCGGTTTCTGGTATTGGTGTACCGACCAGTTCATCGTGCAACGTGTGCTTTCCGGCCGCGATGAGAAGCAAGCTCGCCGAGGCACAATCTTCGGTGCTTACCTGAAGTTGCTCCCCGTATTCCTCTTCCTTATCCCCGGCATGATTGCATTTGCTCTCCACCAGCAGCTTGGCAGTTTCTTGCCTCTTACTCCGGAAGGACTTCCCAACTCAGACGCAGCATTCCCGACACTCGTGGCTAAACTTCTGCCAGCCGGTGTGAAAGGTCTTATTGTCTGCGGTATCCTTGCAGCTTTGATGTCGTCACTTGCATCACTCTTCAACTCATCTGCTGCCCTCTTCACCATTGACTTCTATCAGAGATTCAAACCAAATACCGACCAGAAGAAACTTGTGAAGATTGGCCAGGCTGCTACTGTAGTGATAGTAATTCTGGGTATCCTTTGGATTCCTGTGATGCGCTCAGTAGGCGATGTGCTTTATCTTTATCTGCAGGATGTGCAGTCGGTGCTTGCTCCGGGTATTGCTGCAGCATTCTTACTCGGCGTGACTTGGAAACGCGCAACAGCCAAGGGTGGCATGTGGGGTCTGATCGCAGGTCTTGCAATAGGACTTACTCGCCTGGGCGCTAAAGTATTCTACAGCAATCTGGCTGTAACTCCGGAAGCCGACCATTCTTGGTTCCAGTGGCTGTTCTTCGACACCAACTGGTTGTTCTTCTGCGGATGGATGCTCGTGTTCTGCCTGGCTGTGATCTTCGTAGTCAGCATGTTTACAAAGGCTCCGGAAGAGGAAAAGATCAAGGGCCTGGTATTCGGCACTTCAACACCTGAGCAGCGTGCAGTGACCCGCGCAAGCTGGGACAAGTGGGATGTGATCCACTCTTGCATCATCTTAGGTATTACCGCAGCGTTCTATTGGTATTTCTGGTAATCCAATCAATGCATTATTATAAAGAGCATGCCCGCCACTATGTCAGTGTAGACTGTGTGATATTCGGACTGCATGAGGGAAAGCTCAACATTCTTCTCATCAAGCGACGCATGATGCCCGGAAAGGATAAATGGTCGCTGATGGGAGGATTCGTAGAAGATGATGAGTCGCTTGATGATGCAGCGAAGCGTGTGCTTTTCCAATTGACAGGACTTGAAAATGTCTATATGGATCAAGTGGGGACATTCGGAGAGGTGGACCGAGATCCGGGAGCGAGGGTGATTTCAGTCGCTTATTGCGCCCTTCTGAACTTCGACGATCAAGACCATCAGCGAGTCACCGACAATGATGCTCATTGGATTCCATTAGAGGATATGCCAGAACTCTTTTTCGATCATCCTCAGATAGTGGCAAAGGCTCTGGAATATCTCAGACAGCAAGTCAACCACAAGCCACTTGTATTCCAATTTTTGCCAGAACTTTTCACGCTCAGCCAATTGCAATCCGTATACGAAGCAATTCTGGGGGAAAAACTTGATAAAAGGAACTTCCGGAAAAGGATAATGGAAGGCGAACTGCTTGAGAAAACCGAATTTATAGACAAGAGCGGATCGAAGAGAGGAGCAACGCTTTATAAATTGAGAATTGAGAATTGAGAATTGGGAATTTATAATTTTGAATTATTTCTTAATTTTTAATTTGGAATTATTTTCTTAATTATGCATTATGC
>CAMWQF010000169.1 GCA_947176285.1 uncultured Porphyromonadaceae bacterium | reverse complement strand
TACCAATGTGTAGTTGATTGAACCTCTTTCAGACAATCTCTTCTCCAAAATATCACGGAAAACAACTTGTTTATTAGTCGCTTTGTGAATTATGCGTTTTCGTTTTAGGAGCAATGCTGTCAAAACAGCGTCATCTTTTGGCCTGAATACGTCTTGATTATAGATATAGTATTGTGCTAACCTCCTTGAAATTTCAAGATATTCCTCCATTTCTGCGGTTGTGAGCTTTACAATATGAGGATAGTATCTGTAACGACAAAGAACGCCTTTCTCAATAGCCTCTGCCATCGAGTATTCATAGGTATATAAGGACTCACTACCAAAGAATTTCATTATCTTCTTTGTAGTTTCTTCGTCGTATTGTCTTTCTGGAGTGGCCGACAACCCTATTCGTCTGAGGTAAGGAACCGCTTTTAGCCGGGACAAAATTTTACCAGCTCCCATATTGTGAGCTTCATCAGCAATCAAAAGTAATTGCTTGCGAGGAAAAACGTTAAGTCGGCTGAAAACGTTATCTCGCGCATAGGACGCATAAGTACTGATGATTATATATGAGTTCTTTTTACCGGTTATGTCAAGGCTTTCATTAAATTCAATGTTATCAATCTCCTTTTTCCAATTGGGATTTTTAGAACTTACTTTTACAATGCCAGAGAAACCGAATTTCTTACATTCAATAGCCCATTGATTTACAAGAGTGATGGTTGGAACAAGGATTATCGCCTTATAGTAGCCACTTTTCTTATATATCTCAAGAAGACAGTTCAAAGAAGTAATCGTCTTACCTGTACCGGTCGCCATAGCAAAAAGCCCTTTCTGCGTATTTACCTTCCAATTTTCAAAAGCTAATTGCTGATATTCACGAGGTCCGGATGGGTATGGAAAATGGGGAGCATTATCTGCCATGTGCTTTGACTCTTTCATCTTGTCAATAGCTGCAGTGATGCGTTCTTTTGCTTTCGACAGTGCCTTGCGAACTGTAGATGGGATAGAAGATTTATCAATGTTGTCAATGAGCTGTTGCTCGTTCTCAAGTAGCTCTTTTAGATGCTTAGGATTTGAGTGTTCAATTATGTATCCTTTTAATGCTGTTGCTTCTATAAATTCGATTCCATTATCCTCACCATTAAATGCTTTGTCAAAGGAGGATTGAATCCCTTTAATACGTCCGTTGTCAGCTGGCCCGTTCCAGTCGCAGTAAACTCCAAGACTCTCTTTATTGTGCATGAATGCTGAAAGAGAGAAGTTAACAGATCCTTCAAACCCAATTCTATTGATGCCATCGCTGAACGTTCCACATTTGGTATGCGCTATGCCGCTTCCGTTGACCATTCGCACTATCTTAATCTCAATGCGGTCGTTACGTATAAGCCACGCTAAACATTCAAAGAAATGCTTGTCACGCTTATTTAGTGTATAGCTCAGTTGTTCTAAATTCTTGAGATCAAAGAATGGCAAATCGTTGCCGTCATGAGCCATTGAGATTGCCGTAACATCATCGCTGCTTAAAATGTCATTGATAATCATTCTCATTTTGCCACCATTATAAATAAATGATGCAAAACCGTATGATAGTACATTAATGGCAGATGAAGAGAAAAAACCGAGCATTAGGTCAAACGACGTGGCATTACACAGAGCCTCCGAGAAGAAACCAACTGGCTCCCACTCCGTGTTCGTTTGATACCTGAATGACTCAGGCCATGTCACATCGGTTTTAAGCATAGTTATATAAAGCAATTAGCGCAAAACGCCTCGTTATCTTCTTCTGGATCGCCAAACAAATCAACAAGTTTACCAGATCCTTTTTGTCGTTTAGCCTCTTGTTTTTTGATAGCGTCAAGTTTTATCTGACGTACTCGTTCGGGCTTGATTAGGTCTGCCAGACTTTCGTTTTGATTCCACGTGTAGCCATCTTTTTCAAATTCCATTGCTTTGGCAAAAAGGTCAGGATGCTGTTCATAAAGCCATATCCATTCAAGCTTTTGCTGAAAGAAACAGAAGTAACACCCTGAACGGCTACGATTATATGTTCCAACCTTTCCATCCACCTCGAATTCGATGGGTTTATAGTATGCAGGTACGCCCACACCACTATCTTCAAGGATACGGAAAATATCATCTCTCACAAGAATATCATCGTTGTCGATTAGAGGAAACTCATCCAACTTGCCTACTGGATAGTCAGTTCCTTTGAGAAACTCAAATACAGCTTTATTGAATAGTTTAACATCAATATCCATCAAAGCATTAGCTTTCTTGCCATAGTAGAAATCCTTAGTCAATGGATGTTCCAATATCTTCTTCAACTCATGTTTTAGTTCTTCTGGTGCGAGATTAAGATATATCTCTGTAAACCGGTCAATGTTATTCTGGTGAATAACATTATGGATAACATCAATGCTCCAGATATTTTTGCGAAATGGGAATATTGCTTGAATATTAGGTTTAGTTGATACGTACCCTTCGCGATCTTCATCACCTCGTATACCAACATATGAAATAGTCGGGGTATCACCTACAAACCTTTCCATCTCCGCAAGTTTCATTTTCTGGGTACACCAACGTTGTTGCGGAGAAGGTAGGAAGTTTCCACTTGCTTTAAGAAAATGTTCAAAGGGTGTTGGCTCAGGACTATCTTCAGCGGCGCGCAAACGTCGTATGCCTCCGAGATAAGATTCAAGTCGATTTATAAGCAAATCTGTTTCCGCCAATTCACAGCCGGTATCAGTGTTATAATACTCTACATGTAGATTGGGATATTTCCCTTTCATGTATATCGCAAGAGCTGCACTGTCTTTGCCGCCCGATATTCCTAATACGTGTCTTACTTGTGTCATTTTATTTTACCGTTTAGGAGTTTGAGAAGAATACAGATATTCAATTCGTCATCGTCAGTAAGCAGAGATTCAATCTTTGATGCCGTTTCATTAGCTTCTTTCACTTTATTTTTCGGAAGCCTATATGTTTGCGATTTTGAAAAATCTCCTTTATTGGAAGCCAGTTCAAAGCTGAATGCCTCAGAACCATCATTAGAAGTTGATACTCCGATAGCAGAGTATCTTTCTAATTCACTTAGGACATGAAGCATCTGATGAACTAACATTGACTCATCTGAGTCTTTTGTCTCATCCAATCGTTTATCATTGATGACTATTGCCAGTTTCTCAATAAACTCACGTTTTGATTCTGAGGGAGCGAGTACACGATCAAGAAATGACCTAGTCTTAGGTGTCAGGATGTGCGAGTCAATTGTCTTATATCTTTCCTCAAGAATTTCTTTATACTCAATATAGTCTGAAGGAAGACCGAGATGCTCAACAATCTTTTCTTCAATTCGATCAATCAGATTATCATAACAAGAATTCAGTTCTCTTACAGCTCGACGAATCAAGTCAAGATATTGCTGAATAAACTCATCGCTGTTAAGGTCTTTGTATCCTAACGCCGCAGGAAGATCCTCAAAGAATGTCTTTGCGGGGTCTTGGGCATTTGATAATACATCTCTGAATTTTGCTGTATATGCGTTGTCAAACTTCCTTGTTATCTTTGCGTAGTTATTCAGACCTCGATAGAAGTGGAAGAATGGCTTTACTGTTTCGGTCAGTGAATCCGCATAAACTTCAACAGTATCATCCTTACGTAAGAATTGACGATAACGCTTGAAGAATTCAAGTTTTACGCCGGAAACTTTGAAGGCTTTTAGCGAGAAATCATTCAGGCGTTTCTGCATCAACTCAAATACTTCTTTATTGATAGACAGGACAAATGTGCCGTTATTATATAATGCAAAATCCTGTTGGTTAATATAAAGGAATATAGGAATCCAGAAGTCAATTACGCCCTGCTTTAATTTGTAAGGAGCAGATTTCAGAATCTTTACTAACTCCGTAAGTTTTTTCTGTTTGTCAACTGAAGAATTGACAAACTTAATGGATGCGTCCCAAAGTGTCTTTACTTTATCGGATGTGGGGGCACCAAGAATCCAGTTACCGTTTTCGTCTTTACGGTGAATACCAGAATCGCGGAATAATGTGAAATATATGGTTTTCTCAGGTGGGAACGATTCTATTCCAAAGTTTTCCTCATCGCTATGATTAAGCATTGCATCAAGCAGATTGACACGGGCAAGCGAAATAGCCGAACTTAGTTTTTGTCTATTGAATAACTCATTCCTGATAATGGGAGTCTTAAAATATACTTCATCGCATACACGCGAAAGCAGTTTGTTAAAATCACGCACAGATTTAATACACTGTGGATTCCCATTGTAATACCATACGATATTACCAGAGTCAGATGTTAACGAAGCATTGAGTGTATCATTAAGTTTTTGAGTCTCATAATTCTTTTGATTCTCAAATTCCGATTTGGCTACTCTATCATCGAAAGCGACGTTATCGATAACATATTGTAGTTTCTTTATTTCATATAGATGTTTGACTATTTTATCCGTATTCTTGAAATATCCATAAATCGAAGCACCTGCACTTGCAGAAGCTGACATCGCAATAACCTCAGATTCATTATCAGAAAGAGGGAACACCAAATGGATAAAACCATCAATATCTCCGGTCGGTTCGATGATGGTAGGCTCATTGGTAATTCGATATTCAAAATACCGGGGTGTACCGGTTCTATAATAAGATGCGGATGCAATTGCTGCCTTTTGACTAATGTATGGAGCAATCTCTTCAACTGATAAGGTTGGAGTTGGGACGATGGAGGCTGCCTTATACAACTCTTCCTCCATATCTATGTTAGTACCCTCGAAAAGAATATATTGAGATTTATATTTGGCAAATCTCACAATCTTATGAGAGATAAGCGTTTTTATCAATTCTTGAGTATTGGTCAAACCTAAAGCGTTCTCCCCATATGTTATAAGAAAGTCATCATCTAGAACGATGCCATTGAAGAACATGTTGATAAGCCCAATGGTCTTAATCAACTTAAGGCAGGCCTTTATTATATCTCCATCAAGATTAGAGCCTTCAATTCTTTCAATAGCCACTGAAAGAGAACGCCAGCCCATAGAGTCCGCGTTAGTTTCTGTGATGGCTGAATAGAAATGATAGGTCAGATAATCATACACCATTGCAACATTATAAGTTGTTGATGGAGTGGATTTGAAATCATTGATAGACCCAACACCTTTGGCAGAAAGAAATGAAAACAAAGAACGCTCGTTCTGACCATATTTCTGAATAGCCAATGTCAAGCAAACGGCTGATATAGTATCAAGCGGATATAACGATTCTGCCGTTTGGTAACCCAAATTACGGGATACAATCTTACTACGAACTCCTAAATCATAGAGCAGACTCAGAGACAGTTCTTCACCTTTTGATAATTGGCGATGCGTGTTTAGTCTTTTCGCTGTAAGCGATAGAAGTTGTTCAACCGGTTCTACAAATACTATCTCCTGAAATCTCCCTTTGACTTTGTGCCATTCGTTTCGTTGGGTTTCAGTGAGTTTTGCAGCATAACTACCGAAATTTTGGTGGAGTGTCGTCAGCAGGATTATACTTCGGGATGGCACATTCACAAACTCTGAGAGTTTCTGAAGGAAATATAGCTCCTTTTCTGGATTGTTGTTCGCAGCGTGCTCAAGAATTTTACCAAACTCGTCAACCACAATCACAAGGAATTTATTCTGCTTGCGTATTGATTGATAGTAAGTGTTGAGTGCGTTTATTGGATTCTCGTCTAAAGTTCCTATTTTATGGGAGAGCAATCTTCCAAGTGGAGCATAATCGCCTACAATATTCAAGAAATCAAAGCCTTTTACCGAGCCAAGCACTCCTTTCTTAACAAGCTTATTATTGCCATTGGCAAGGTCATCTTCGAGTGCCAGAATAAAACTTGATTTGCCGGTACCATACGTTCCAATTATTGAAAAAGAATGATGTCCGGAATTAAAACTATTAACAATATTCCCGGCCACGAGCTTTGCATTTTCGGTTACGATGTACCGAAAATCGGAAGCTGTGTTCATTTCAATATTTACAGAAGGGATATAGCTCATAGTTGGTCGTAATAATGATTGAGAGCCTCTTTTCCATCAATATCTCTCAAAAATTGAACATTCTTTATGCCGCTGTTATCAGTAAATACAAGAGTATTGGGGAATGACAACTCCAATGTTCTTATGACGTCTATCAATGTAGTCATAGACATACCGAATATTAGCGATAATTGTTGAAGTACATCAAATGATACAGTATGGTCAGTCCCCTTCATTTGAATAAGTGCAAAGAGTACAATCTCTGATGCAATCTCTGAGGAATCACTAATCTTGAAAGTATATATCTGTTCCTTATCGGTCGATTGCTTACCTGTATCAATGATTAGACCCAAAACTATAAGGAGAGAAGAGAAATCCTCAATAGCTTTCAAATCTTTCGGGGCAACATAATTCTTCAGAAGAAC
>CAMWQF010000168.1 GCA_947176285.1 uncultured Porphyromonadaceae bacterium | reverse complement strand
AATGGAGAGCCATGGCATCCGACTCTAAAAATCGCGATGGATACGCAGTATATGTTTCTTCTGATGGAAGTGAAATTCAAAAGTTCGATATCGAGAATCCACTTTTCGCAGTTGACGAAGAAGAAACGGAATGGACTACCCATAATATTGATCTTTCAGCGTTCGTCGGGAAGGAAATCAGCATAGCGTTCGTCAACAATAGCGACAACAAATCAAGACTCTTTATCGACGACATCTATGCAGGCACTCCTCTTCAATTGGATATTCAATTCGACATGCCCGTTATGGTAGGGCCTGAAGATCCTGTGAAAGTAAAGGGTCGGTTAATACGTGAATTGGATACTCCCTTAGAAGGAATTAATCTGACATGTGAATGGGATGACGGATCGTCTCAGACAATTCAAATTGAAGGATCTTTATCGAAGGATTCTCCCTTGGCTTTTGAATTTACCGATTCTCACTTCATTCAAATTGATGAGAACAGGGAATTTAAAGTGACAGCTTCAGCCAATGACATTATAGTAGATCGTGATTTCAGGTTATTCTCTTCATTTCGTCCTAATGTAATAGAAGAATTCACCGGCACGTGGTGTAGTTTTTGTGTGCGGGGAATTGTGGCTTTGGAAGAATTGAAACGTAAATTTGGCAAGAATGCCATTGCACTTGCTGTGCATATTGATGATGTCATGGCTATTCCTACATATCAGTCTCACGTGATGGAATACTTATCTTCGAATGCTCTTCCTAATTGCATTATCAACAGGAAATTTGAGGGAGATCCGAGCGATTGGGAATCACTTATGCAGCGGGCATCTGATGGTGATGTAGGTTGCGCACTATCTGCTGAAATTGTTGCCGACTTAGACAATGAAAAGATTAAAGTCAATACTGTTTCTGCGTTCCCTTCCCGCATTCCTGATGCTGACTATTCTTTGACATATATACTAAAAGAAAATAATGTTCATCATCCTAAGGATTTCGACTATGCCCAGAAAAATGCATATTCGGGAGGAGGACGTGGACCTATGGGTGGTTTTGAAGACATGCCCTCCCTTATATTACCCGACCAGATGTGGTATCAGGATGTCGTGATTGGTGTCAGCGAATCCCCAATGGGTATACCCGGAAGTGTCCCGCATGTGTTGGAAGCCGCTATTCCTTATTATCATGCTTATACAATGGATTTTCCGGAAAATCTGACGAATCTGGAGGAGGCTTCACTAGTGATACTTATGATTAACAATAGGACACGTGAGATTTTGAATGCCCGAGAATACGATCTTAAGGATTTCGTGACAGGCAATGGCATTGATATGATCAACAGAGATAAGCCCTGTGCTGACTCCCCTATAGAAGTCTATCGCATTGATGGGACTTTTATCGGAGAATTTGCAGACAGGAACAACATTTACGATGAGAATATACCTGAAGGGATATACGTGATTCGCGTCGGCGCCAAGACTGAAAAAATCATATTAAGATAATACTAATCAAAATAATTGTAGTCAGGACAGGATAATTTAGATTAGTTATTGATATTCAAACATAGAGTGGCACGTGTTAGATACGCGCCACTCTATGTTTATTTATTATTCAGTTCAGAAGGGTGGTCAAGGATTTGAAGGAGGTTATGCCTTGATGATTGATGTTGAGTTTTTGGGCTTCTGCAAGATAGCGGGCTGATTTGGCATCCTCCCCCAAGCCTTTGTAGCCGAGTGCGAGCATATATAGGCAGTGGATGCGGTTCATTTCATCGAGACTTCCGTCCCAAACCTGAAGATCGGGAAGAGAGACAGCGAAATAGTCCATCTGTACATTGTCATGTAGGTGTTGCTTGCCATAATCGACAAGGCGGTTGAAATAAGAACGCGCCTTATTTTCATTGCCCAATGCCCGGAATGCAAGACCGGCATAGAAAATCTTGTCGGGTTTCGCATCGTTATAGTACATTGCTGCCGCCGGTTCGGTCGGACCAACAGTTGCCTGCAGGAAGCATTTTCGGGCTTCATCTTCTTCACCTAAGGCACGATAGCACAACCCGAGTAAATAGTAGAAATCATTTTCCTGTGCTCCATAAAGTTTTCCTTCTCCAAGATGATGAGGATATTCGAGACATTCTTTAAGAAGACCAATTGCTTCTGAATATTTGCCTTCTGAGATAGCCAATTTAGCGAGTTCCACACGTGCAGTCTGATATTGCATCGGCACTTTACCTTCACCACCCTCCCAGGGATGGAATATATGGCGGTCAAGTTTCTCTTTGGCTGCTTTAAAATTGCCGGTCTGATTCAGCAGTGTGATTTCTTCAAGCACAAGGTCATCACGCATTGCGATAAGATTGGGATATTTCTGAAGGAAAGCAAGTCTTTCAGAATGGTCGCGGCCAAGACGCTTATAGAGTTGGTCGAGTTCCATGCTAATGCGTGAGTCTGTTTCATCGAGAGCAAAGGCCTTCTCCATCACTTCCACTGCCTTTTCTGGATCATTAAGTTTGTTGAAATACCCAAGTGCAAGATTGCGCCATGTACCGGGATACCGGGGAGTGATCTCCGCCGCTTTTTCCCAACTTCTTATAGCAAGGCTATACTGTCGTTTGTCGTAATATAAATTTCCAAGATAATGATGAGCAGAAGCATCATTGGGGTTCAATTGAATGGCAGCGTTAAGAGCCAATATCGCTTCAAGACGATTTGGGAAAACGAAATCTCGACAAGATTCAGATCCCTCTTTGAACGATTTTTTTGCATCTTCAATATTACCCGCCTGCAGCTGACACCAACCTAAATAGTAGTAGGACATTGGAGTTGTAGCATTTATTTCGATAGCAACTCTCCAAAGTTTTTCCGCTTCTTCCCAAAGACCTGAATCTACTAAATCAAGAGCCACTTCATCATAATTATGGGGATTACCATGCATAAGAAGCATCATATGGTCAAGAAGGGACTTTTCATCCGTCAGGAGATATTTTGCCCACATACATCCATAGTTGAAAAGGTCAAGTTTCAAGGAATCATCGCAGAATTCGATTGCTTCTTCCTTCTTGCCCAACTTAGCAAGAAGAAATGCCTTGAGAGTCCTGGCTTTAGGATTGACCCAATTGCGAAGCAATGAACGAGAAACCTCATGAATGGCGTCTTCCTCACGTCGCTGCATGGAAGAGATCTGAGCGGCTGCGAAATATCCAGCATCTTGCCAAGCCCCATTCCATGTAGATTTGTAGAAATTATCGTAAGCCTCGTCATACCGACCTTGATATTTCAAAGCAAGTCCGAGATTATAGATTGGTTCTCCGTCATAAGGATTCGGATTACGCTTTTTGAGAATTTTTACAGACCTTGCAAGATATTTTTCGGCAAGGTCGAAACGTCCTTTACGTATATACCAAAGACCTAAGGCATTATTGCATCTCACGTCATCGGGATCGCGGCGAAGTCCTTCTTCATAATAGTCTACCGGATTGAAGGTGGCATGGCGATACTGCTCAAGGTGAAGTCCGGTGAGATACAATTGCTCAACAGTCTTAATTTCTTCAGGACGAAGAGCAGCCTCGGCAGCATCCGGAATAGGGCGGATCTCGTCAGGTTCAGCCTCCCATTCCAATACGACCTTCCCATTCTTAATGACTGAGAGTTTGAGATTTTCAATTTCAATTCCTTTCAAATCTATCTCCTTGACGAAAACAGCCTCCGGAGTGACCAATGCTTTCTCACTGAAAAGCACATGATTGTCAACATCCTTAATTATGGCTTCTATATGTTGAGCAGATGTTGCAAAGATTTTCAATATAGCCTTGCCATTTTCAGAAGGTTCTATATTCATCAAGAGGTCTTTCGAGGCATTCTTTACCACGCCAAGTTCTCGATAAGGGAGAAAATACTGTGTGAATTCTTTCTCTTCATAAGGCATAAGCCATGAAAAATCAGGTTGGTTCTCAGTATATACGCCAGCCATCAATTCGATATATGGTCCATCTTCATCTGTAAGATTACGGTCCCATGCACGTCCGAAATCACCATTACCCCAGGTCCATTGCTTTTTCCCTGGTGAAAAATGATGACTTGCCACATGGAGCATGCCTGCATCCGTATCAAACTCATAGCCTCCTTCAAAGTTATATTTGGAATTCACCGCCATATAACTTGTCGGGACAAATATGTTTTTGTAGTTGGCTATGTCTACTCCGGCTGAGTAGTCCATCTTGTAGTAGGTGCCTGTAGCAATAGGGAAAGAAGACACCGCTCGTTTGCCATGGTCGAATACTGCATTAATATCTGATGGGAACACAGAACGGTAATAGTCGTTGACAGAGACTGCAGGATTTGCCCACCATAGAAAAGTCTGAGGGAGATTAGTTCCGTTGTAAAGTCTTCCTTTTATTTCAAGATAAGCACATCCCGGACGCAATGTAAACCCGGCTTGCCCACGCTGATGAAACATACGCTCCATTTCGTTGACCCAAACAGTGACAGATCCATCTTCATACTCTTCAATTGTGCAATCAACCGGCATATATGTAGAGGGTCGGTGATGTTGAGGCCAGTTGAACTCAATTCCTCCGGATATCCAAGGACCAGCCAGTCCAACAAGAGCCGGCTTAATCACATGGTTGTAGTAGACAAAATGGCGTTGGCGTATTTTGTCGTATGCCATCTGTATACGGCCTCCGAGTTCGGGAAGCACCATCACTTTTATATATTCGTTTTCGATGAAAACGGCATTCCATTCGTGGTCGGTCTTTTCGTTGGCTATTGACTCTATCACAGGATATGGATAAACTACGCCGCTGGATCCTTGATAGACACGTTTTTCGAGAAATATGGGGTTTTTCTCGGGTGCTCCCACCTCATAAGTAGGGATTACAACCGTTTCTTTCCAAGCTTTTACCATTTTATTATTGAAGTTTTTTAGACTTATTTTTTTACGAGTTCGTTTTCAAGTTGCTCAAGTGTCTTGCCTTTTGTCTCCGGGCAACGGAAAAGGAAGAATATAAATCCGGCTGCACATATTGCCGAATAGATCCAGAAAGTGCCGTAGCTGCCAAGACTTGCATTGAGAAGAGGGAAAGAATATGTAAGAGTAAAAGATCCAACCCAAAGTGCAAATGTGCATGTAGCCACTGCGATCGCACGCACCTTATTGGGGAATATTTCCGAAAGAAGCACCCAAGTAATTGGTCCGAGCGTCATTGCATAGCATGCAATGGCTGCCACAACAAGAATTATCATGAAGAAACCGGTGATATGAAGCCAATAGCAAGTGCCTAATATTCCATATATTATTGCCAACCCGCATGCTCCAATAAGCATAAGCATGCGACGGCCAAGCCGGTCGACAGTATAAATCGCTACAAAAGTGAAGATTACATTAGTGATGCCGGTGAGCACGATATTGAAGAGCATCTCTCCGAGATCATATCCGGCATCAGAGAAGATCTCTTGTGCATAATTGAAAATTACGTTGGTGCCACACCATTGCTGGAACACAGCAATTACTATACCCAAGACTAAAACCGGAATAAACGGACGGCTGAAGAGGACTTTAAGACCACCTTGCGCAGTTTGTCCGGATTCGGCTGCACGTATAGCTTCCAATTCTTGCCGTGCGTATTGAGCCCCTCCAATATTTGCAAGAACCTTTTCGGCTTTCTCCCGAACGCCTTTCATTGCCATCCAACGTGGACTTTCCGGTATGAAACAAGCAAGGACAAGGAAAGCGGCTGCAGGGAAAGCAGCGCTCCAGAACATCCAGCGCCATCCACTCTGCACATTCCATGATGCCGGATCTGGGATTGTGGTTCCTGCGGGCATCGGTTCAGCAATAAGCCAGTTTACTATCTGGGCAGCAAGAATACCAAGGACTATTGTAAGCTGATTGATCGAAACCAATTTGCCACGCACATGACCAGGGGAAACCTCGGCAATATACATGGGGGAAAGACCTGAGGCAATTCCAATGGCAATTCCACCCACGAAGCGGGCGCAAAGGAAACCGCCATAAATGTTGAAGGCTCCTGTAGCATAAGCTGATATGAAGAATATGAATGCAGAGCAAATGAGAAGAGGCTTGCGACCAAGACGATCTGCCAAAGAGCCACAGACCATTGCTCCGACAAGACATCCGAGAAGTGCTATACTCATAGCGAGACCTTGCTGTTCAGGGGAATCGGTAATACCGAAAAAGACTTCATAAAATGGTTTTGCACCACCGATTACAACCCAGTCGTAACCAAAGAGCAGACCACCCATAGCAGAGACTATGCATATGAAGTAGATGAAAGACTTGTTGAATTTTTCCATTATGTATTAGATTTCAATATATTGCAAATTATAGAGCATTATTATCATATACTATGAAGAGCCATTTCCCTATTTTTTATAGTATCGCAAAATTACAAAATTTTTAATGAATTTCAAACGAGGCGACTGAAAAATA